>JAAYVJ010000415.1 GCA_012517265.1 Planctomycetota bacterium
CCAGACCTCCGCGCCGGAGTCGCTGATGGCATCCCGATCCTCGATCTGGATGGCATCGATTTGGCGGGTCCAGGGCTCGCCCTCCAAGCACCGCGGCAAGCAGTCGCAGCCGCCGTCGGAGTGATCGATCGGATAGCCGGCAGCCTTCTCGGCGTCGTCCTTCCACTGGCACCAGGAGCGAATGCCCTCAGGCAGGTTGCGAGCGCCAGGGGCCCGCATGGCGGTCAGCCGGGCCGGATGATCCCTGTAGTGGTCAATCGTGCCGCTGGGAGCGTGGACGATCAGCACCCCCCTGTCCCGGGCGGCACAGACCACGCGATTGATCACCGGAGCCAGCTCGGCCACCCGCTCGGTCGCCCCTTTGCACCAGTGCTGGTCCCACATGTCGCAGATGATGATGGCGGTCTGGCCCAGGTCCCACTGCTGCGTCTGGCAGGCCACGCGGGACTGTTTCGGCGAATCGGGGATCGCCACGCGGCTGCGCAATTCGACGGTCAGCGTCTGTCCGGCGAGCGCCGGCCCACAGAGAAGAACCACCAAGACGAGGTGCAACGCGGTCCGGACAAGGCCGGATTGGCTGAAAGACATCATGTCCATCCCCCTTCTGCAAGCAAACGGCCCAAGATCGGCCCCATCCTGCGGTTCGATTCGAACAACCGGCTCACGACGCCGCTAATATACGCATGGACCGGCACTTGCGGCAAGTCCTGGACGCTCGCTTTGCCGCCGGTGGGGTTCCTACCCTGGCGGTTTTGTTCTTTACAGGGGCAATCGACGGTGTTAGCATGACGCCGATGCTGAAGGAGAGGCGCAGCCCGTCACGTTTGGTCGTCCGGGCGAACTTTATGGTTGGGCAATGCCAGGGACGTGGGAAATGGCAGGCAAAGTGGTCATCGACGCAGAACGATGCAAGGGCTGTGGTCTTTGCGTAGCGGTCTGCCCGAAACACAGCATCGAAATCTCGACGGAATCGAACAAGAACGGGTATTACCCCGCTCGCGCGACGAATGTCGACTGCACCGGGTGCAGCCGATGTGCGGTGATCTGCCCGGAGGGGGTCATCGAAGTCTCCCGGGAGGAGGCCAGCCGCATTCGAGCCGTCGCCGCCACGATCCGGACCGAGGCGGCCGGCCTGGTCGAGAAGAAGGGGTGAACCGATGGATCAGCCAATTTCACGCGTGACCGGCCGGGCTTAAGGGGGAGCGTCGTGACTGAACGGATTCTGATGTGCGGAAACGAAGCCATGGCCGAGGCGGCCATCATGGCCGGCTGCGACGCCTATTTCGGTTACCCGATCACGCCGCAGAACGAGATCTCCGCCTACATGGCCCGCCGAATGCCCGAAGAGGGCCGCGTATTCATCCAGAGCGAAAGCGAACTGGCGGCCATCAACATGGTTTTCGGCGCCTCGGCGACCGGAAAACGGGCGATGACAAGTTCCTCCAGTCCAGGCGTCAGTCTGATGCAGGAGGGCCTGAGCTACATGGCCGGGGCGGAACTGCCGGCGGTCGTGATCAACGTCATGCGGGGCGGCCCCGGACTGGGGAACATCGCCCCTTCCCAGGCGGACTATTTCCAGGCCACCCGCGGCGGCGGACACGGGGACTACCGAACCATCGTTCTGGGTCCGGCCAGCGTGCAGGAGATGGCCGATTGCATGCCCCTGGCGTTCGACCTGGCCGATCAGTATCTCATCACGGTGATGATCCTGGCCGACGGCGTGCTCGGGCAGATGATGGAGCCGGTTTCGCTGGAGGCAAAGCCCCGCCGCAAGCTCCCCGCCAAGAACTGGGCCCTGACGGGCGCCAAAGGAAGACCCCAGAACATCGTCCGCTCGCTGTGGCTGGCGGACGGGGCGCTCGAAGCCCACAACAACAAGCTCCAGGCCAGATACAGGGAGATTCAGGAGAAGGAAGTCCTCTGCGAGGAGTACCGCATGGAGGACGCGGAAATCGCGACTGTCGCCTATGGAATCGCGGCTCGCATCGCGAGGTCCGCGGTGGACCGGGCTCGGGAGGAAGGCATCCCCGCCGGCCTGATCCGGCCGATCACCCTCTGGCCGTTCCCCTCGGAGCAGATCAGCCGGGCGGCCGAGAGATTTCCGGTCTTCCTGACGGTCGAGATGAGCGCCGGTCAGATGGTCGAAGACGTGCGGCTCGCGGTGTCGGGCAAGGCCCCCGTCCTGCTCTATGGCCGACCGGGCGGCGGCATTCCGACCGTCGACGAGGTCCTGGACAGGATTCGCCAGCTCACCGTCCACGGCAAACAAACGGTTGCCTGATCGCGGAACACGCAGAATGGGCACGGAAGTGATGGCACAGGGAACTATGAAAACGGTATTCAAGCGGACGTCCGTCATGAAGGACTGTCCGACCCACTACTGCCCCGGCTGCGGGCACGGCATCGCCCACCGCCTCGTCGCCGAGGTGATCGACGAGCTGGGCATTCGGGAACGCACGATCGGAATCGCCCCGGTCGGCTGCGCGGTCCTGATGTACAACTACATCGACGTGGATATGGTCGAGGTCGCCCACGGGCGGGCCCCCGCCGTCGCCACCGGCATGAAGCGGACGAATCCCGACAAGATCATTTTTTCCTACCAGGGCGACGGAGATTTGGCGGCCATCGGCACGGCGGAGATCATCCACGCCGCCCACCGGGCCGAGCAGCTCACCGTGGTCTTCATCAACAACGCGGTCTTCGGCATGACGGGCGGCCAGATGGCCCCCACCACCATGCTTGGCCAGGTCACCGCGACGACCCCGGAAGGCCGTCAATCCAACGGCCAGGGTTTCCCGCTGCAGATCTCCGAGATCATGGCCCTGCTGCCGGGGGCGGTGTACGTGGAGCGGTGTGCCCTCAGCGGCGTGCAGCGGATTCAGCAGACCAAAGCCGCAATCAAGCATGCCTTCGAGCTGCAGATCGAAGGGGCCAGGGGCCTGTCGCTCGTCGAGGTGCTCTCGCCCTGCCCGACGTACTGGCGAATGGCCCCCGGCGACGCGATGAAGTGGATCGAGGACCACATGAGCAAGGTCTTCCCCATCGGGAGACTGAAAGGATGACCACGGACTACCTGTACGAAGAAATGGTCCTGGCCGGTTTCGGCGGCCAGGGGATCGTCCTGGCCGGCAAGCTCTTGGCCCAGACCGCCATGCGGGCCGGGCTGGAGGTGACGTACATGCCCTCCTACGGGGCCGAGGTCCGCGGCGGGACGGCCAACTGCATGGTCGTCGTCTCGAACCGGCCGATTGCCTGCCCGATCGTCGGGGCGCCGAACTCGCTGGTGATCTGCAACAAAGCGTCGCTGAGCAAGTTCGCCCCCCGGCTGAGGGCGGGGGGGCTGCTCGTCTTCAACAGCTCGCTGATTCAAAATCTGCACTCGGTTCCCGACGGAATCGACATCATCGGAGTGCCGGCCGAGGAACTCGCCATGGAAGCAGGCTCGCCCAAGAGCGCGAACATGGTCATGCTCGGCGCCTATCTCGGCAAGCGGGGTCACCTCAGCGTGGACCAAGCCGCCGGGTCGCTGCCCGACGTCCTGGCCCAACGCCACCACAAGACAATCCCGGTGAACGCTGAGGCTCTGCGCCGGGGAGCCCAGTACGTCCACTGCCACGCGTAAACGGGCCGCCCGCGGCATCAGCAGCCTGCGCCAACGGCCGAGACCATGAAGACTCGACCGCCGGCGCAGGCTTGCCCGTTCCTTAAGACATCGGCTGAATCGCCGGTTTACGGACGCAGTTGGATGTCATCCACGTAGAGAATTCCCTTGGCCCCTGCACCCTCGATGCCGACCGCCAGGGTACGGACCTTGTTGACGCCGCTGACCTTGGACAGATCGATCTTCCACACCTGCCAATCGGCGCCCGCGACATTCGCCTGGCTGCCGTCGTAGGCCACCTTGACGCCGTTGATCTTGACGTACAGTTGCCCGCTGTTGCCCTGAGCGCCCGCGAAGGAGATGGAAAGAGTCTTGATGCCGTGGGCGGTCCAGTCCTGGACGGGATCGAAAGACAACGAGGCCTCCGAGAACGTGAAGGACTTGTTGTCGTACCGCAGAGGCATGGACTGCCTGCCCCCGTGGACAATCGTTCTCTCGGCGAACGGGGCTTCGTCGTACCCGACCTGCGAACCACTCTTGCCGTCGGTCAACCCGTCGACCCAGGCGTGCCAGATCGTCGCTTCCGCCTCGATGTCGTCGGTGTAGCCTTCGAAGTCATCGACGACGGCGAACGCCTCCGTCGTAAGACTCCAGACATCCCCGGCATAGGTTTCCGCGGTGCCGACCTCATCGACCCGCCAAAAGTACTTCGTCCCGAGGAGCAAACCCGCCGGGGCAAGGCGGGACTCGCTGACAGTCTGGCTCGAGGCAGTCCCATTGGCGACAGCGGCGCTGTCGGTGCCGATGTAGACCTTGTGGGAAGTTGCCTCCCGGCCAGGTCTCCAGCTTAGAGTGCCCTCGACGCTGACGTCCGCCGCCCCATCGACGGGATCGGGCAGGAAAGCCTGCAGCGGAACGTAGAAGAACCGCACCTCGCTCAGGCCGACTTGTGCAACCATGCCGCCCCAGTTGCTGTCGATCGACAGCTTGACGAACTTCGCCATCGCCCCGCCGAAATCGACCTTCGTGTTCGCGGTGTATGTCGGAGTGCCGTCGCCCCGTCCAAACTGCGGCACATTCTCCAGGTTCGTCCAGGTTTGGCCGTCGACCGAGCACTCGATCCGCACGTCCTTGGCACCCATGCCGATGAGGCTCTCGACCAACTGATTGGAGTTCCACACCCACATTTCGTAGAGCTTGTAGGCCTTGTCGAACTCGAACTGAACCCAGTGCGGCTTGGCGTTGGTGCTCGTCCACATCTGCGTCGCTTCGGTCGAATGCTGGTCCAGATCGTTGAGACCCGAGCCGTTGACGATATTCTGCACGTTCATGCCCGCCTGGGTGCTGGAGGCCTTGGCCGTCACGTTCGAAATCGGATACGCATAGGGCTCCACCGTGAAGCTCCATACCAGCCCTTTGAAGATCGTGCTGTCGGGGGCGGCGTTAACCTCGTCGACCCGCCAGTAGTAGGTCTTGCCGTACTCGAGTCCGCCCTGCGGCTTGTACTGAATGTCGCCCTGATCCTGGCTGACCAGAACGCCCTTCGGATCGGATCGGCTGGCGTCGTTGACGTCGTCGAACACCTTGCCCAGATACACGTCGTGCGTGGCAGCAAATTGGCCGGCTGTCCAAATCAGGGAGGTGTCCGTCGGGACGTCCGTCGCCTGATCTTCGGGGGCAGGCGCCTGGGCCAACTGCTTCGGCGTTCCGGCCATCACTGCCGCGATTTCCTCGGCAGTGAGACCCTGGTTGTACACTCGAACATCGTCGATCCCGCCGATCCAGTCGGATCCCCAACCGTCGGACCCGATGAGAACCGGGGTGGGGCTGATGGTGATCGCCCCCATCGCGGTGGAGTCGGTCTGTTCTCCGTTGAGATAGCACTTCAGAGTCGCGCCGTCATGCGAGCAGGCGATGTGACACCACTCGTAACGTTCCAGATTCTTGTTGACGTAGGCCCAGGCCCTGGGCGACGTGTTGAACGTGAACGCCATGAAGGGCTTGGAGCTGCCCCATCCGTACCGCACCTGCCAGCTCCAGCTCGGGTTGGCGGAACTCAGTGCTTTGCACATGGGCGCCGTCTCGGTGCCCTTGGCCTCCGGACCGTCGGCGCCGGGCATGATCCACATCGCGATGGAGATCCGACTGGCGATGTTCAGGCTGGCGCCGTTGCCGCAGTTGATGGAGTCGCCTCCGCCCACGGCCGACCCCAGGCCATGGAATTCCAGAGCCTTTCCTATGACGCCCTTAATCCACGTCGGGTTGCCGGTAATCGTCCCGTCGTTGCCATTGCCCGATTCGTCGAAGACGACCGTGCCGCCCCCTTCGTCAAAAGTCCAGTGGCCGACCAGATCACCCAGGGTCGCGTGAGCGGCCCCCAAAACCAAGAAGCACGACAGACACATGATGGATTTCTTCCCCATGGCATTCCTCCTTCACTTGTGAACCTTGGATGCACTACGCCCGACATGCGGCACGCACCACGTGTCGAGGTTCCACACGAAATCGGATGAACCACTTTGAACCGAAAGCCCGGAAATGCACGAAGAATGCGCGCCCGCCCCCGCTTCACCACCACACAACAGCGCCCCTGTCGCCCTCATTTCCCGCTCCGATCCACGGTACGCCCCCATTCGTATCCGACGGCGCCCGCCAGCTTCGCTCTACAGCCTGCGGGAACGGACCCTGCAACCACCACCTTTGTTGTATCCGATTTTCCCCCGACAATCCAGTGAATTCCGGCCGCGCACGACGAAGAAGCCGTGAGCCTCGTCGCAGCAACGCCGCCCCGGGCTGCCGGCAGGCAGGGTCCCGAAAACCCTTGCTTCGCGCAGCCCCGTGAACTACAATCAGCCGCGAGTATCGGTGTAGAACAGTGTTCAGAATGAGAGAACAGGATGACCAAGCAGTCGAATACGCGAAAATCGAAGGCCATCTGCAGTTTCTGCGGTCGCTCGGGCAATCAGGCCGACACCCTGATCGAAGGGCCGGATGACGTGTTCATCTGCCCCGAGTGCGTCGAGTTGTGCCACAATATCATCAAGCAGAACCGCCGACAGGTGGACGGACAGCGGACCAGTTCCCGGTCCACGCCCAAACCGCGGGAGATCAAGGAGTACCTGGATCAGTACGTGATCGGCCAGGAGAAGGCCAAGAAGTACCTGTCCGTGGCCGTGCACAACCACTACAAACGGCTGCTGCACAGCGACATCGGCGACAGCAGCATCGAGCTGGACAAATCCAATGTCCTGCTCATCGGCCCCACCGGCAGCGGCAAGACGCTGCTGGCCAAGACGCTGGCCCGCAAGCTCGACGTGCCGTTCGCGATCTGCGACGCGACAACGGTGACGGAAGCCGGCTACGTCGGCGAGGACGTGGAGAACTTTCTGCTCCGGCTCCTCCAGAACGCCGACTTCGATCTCGAAGCGGCCCAGCGGGGCATCGTCTACATCGACGAAATCGACAAGATCGGCAAGACCAACCAAAACGTGTCGATCACCCGGGACGTATCGGGGGAAGGCGTGCAACAGGCCTTGCTCAAGATGCTGGAGGGAACCATTTCGAACATTCCGCCCCAGGGCGGTCGCAAACACCCCGAGCAGTCCTATATCCAGATGGACACAACCAACATCCTGTTCATCTGCGGCGGCACCTTCGTCGGCCTGGACAACATCGTCCGCAAGCGACTGGGCCGCAAGATGATCGGTTTCGACTCCGAGCTCTCGGGCAAACAGGACGACAAGGCCGACCTGACCGACGTCCTGAGCCAGACCATCCCGGAGGACATCATCGAGTTCGGCATGATCCCGGAGATGGTCGGGCGACTCCCTGTCATCGCAACGCTCGGCGCACTCGACGTGGACGCCCTGGTGGACATCCTGACCAAGCCCCGCAACGCTCTGTGCAAACAATATCAGCGGTTCTTCGAGATGGACAACGCGGAACTGGAGTTCACGGACGACGCCCTGCGGGCGCTGGCCCGCAAGGCCCTGACGCGGGATACCGGAGCGAGGGCCTTGCGCGCGATCACCGAGGAGCTCATGATCGACCTGATGTACCAGTTGCCCGAAGAGCCCAAGCCGGCGACCTACGTGATCACGCGGGAAATCGTCGAGGGCAAGGCCTCCCTCGCGGCGGCCAGGCAGAACATCCACAAAGAATCGGCCTGACCATGAGAAAAAGAAAGAAGGATGATTCACGATCGAGAAGCTTCCTTCGATCGTCAATCATCCTTCTTGGCCCGCAGTCAATTCAGTCCATCACTTCGACCTGCGAGTACGCCGGAACGAGCATGTTGTACATCAGCACCACGTCGCCGTTGTACATCCGGATGCAGCCCCGCGAGCCGGCACTGCCGATCTGCTCAGGTTCCTTGGTGCCGTGGATGGCGAAACCCGTTCTTCCCACGGCGGCCCCCTCCACGCCTTCCAGCGCGATCCAGCGGGTGCCGAGGGGATAGTCCGGATCGTCCGCCTTGTAGACGCGACCGGAGTCCGGATCGGTCCATGTCGGCTTGATGAGTTTGCCGCCGTCCTGGACCCGCCACCGACCGGTGGGCGTCTCGTATCCCGGCCGGCCCAGCCCGACCTTGAAGCTGCGGACGTACATGTCCTGGAGATACAGATCCATCGTGAACGTGGAGCGGTAGACCTTCACGTTGAACGGGCCCTTGACCACCTTCAGGGCCTTGCCCGCCTGGAGGGCCTGCGGACGCGGGATGTTGTTGATCTGCATCAGGATCTCGTGGGGTACCTTGAGCCGCCGGCCGATGACCTCCAGCACTTCGCCCGGGCGGACCATGTAGGTGTCGCAGAGCCTGTCGGTGGGAAACGCGGCCGGGCCGAAAAGCCACTTGTCGGCCAGCTTGGCCATCTCCACCTTGACCTTCTCCCGCTGCCGAGGGCTCAACTGCATCTGCAAGACTTGGTTGAGCTTGTTGCGAACCTCGATCACCGCCGCCGGCTGGCTCTGGATCTGCGACAATGCCGCGGCAATGGCTGCTTCCGCCTCCGGATTCCCGTTGTCGGCGGGAGCGGCCGCCGGCAGGACGGAAACCGCAGGCTCGGGCTGCTGCTGCGTCCCAACGGACACCGATGGCGAGACTGCCGCCCCGAGAGTCACCTCGGGGGTCGTTGGGACCGCAGGTTCAACAGCCGGCTGCGGCGAGGGTGTCTGGGGATTGGACTTGGCGACCGCCTGATGCGCCGGCGCCGGGCTGCCTGCGACCGCCTCTTGCGGACCGCCGGAATGGCCCCGGAACAACAGGAACACCACTGCAACGAAAACGATCACCGCCGTGACCAAATACACGCCGCCGTTCTTCCAGCCATGCCGGACCGCGGCCAGATTCGAGAACAACCGAGCCATCCTACGCTCCTTTCTGCCCGTTACAATGAACCACTTCCTCATCCGTGACCAGCCACTCCACGGGCTCGTCGCTCTCGGTCGTGGGTATCAACTCCATCACTTGCTCGGCAAACGCCAGCCCGCACCGCGTCGCCGTCAGGTCCTTGTTCGCGAAGAACCGATCGTAATACGATCCTCCGCGGCCCAGACGATTGCCCGCCCGGTCATAGCCCAAGGCCGGCGTGACAACCAGATCGATCTGCCCGAACGGAATGGGCACGCCGGTCGTCGGGTTGCGAAGACCCCAGGTGCCCGTCGAAAACCCGGTGTCGAGAGAGTTGATCCGCACCGGAATCATGTGCCGCTGCTGCCAGGAGATCTTGGGCACCACGACGGTCTTGCCGAGTTGCCAGGCCTGCAGGATCGCCTCGGACGTGTCCACCTCGTGCGGAAGCGACAGGAACATCATGACGATCGATGCGTTCTGAAACGGCTCCGTGGCGATCAGGTTGCGACAGGCCTTTCGGCTCTTCTCTTTTCTCTGCTCCGGCGACAAGGCCAGCAGACAGGCGCGTAACCGGCTGCGCAGCTCAACCTTCTCCATGGGCTGGCCCCCGGCTGTCGTTGTCGTTGGTTTTCTCAGGCACTGGCCCATTATCCATCCGCGATTGAAGTTCCTGCAAACGCAGCAGGATGTTCTTTTCGTGCCCCGAGTCCTTCGGAATATAGTACGACTTCCTCGGCCCCGGCAAATACTCTTGCCGCACGAATCCCCCCGGGGAATCGTGCGGATACTTGTAGCCGACTCCAAATCCGGCATGCTGGGCCGCCGGATAATGCGAGTCCTTCAAGTGCGGGGGCACCGCCCGCACCGGTTCATTCTTCACGTCCGCCGCGGCCTTCCAGATGGCCGCCGCGCTGGCGTTCGACTTCGGGGCGCAGGCGACATAGATGGCGGCCTGCGCCAGGGCCAACTGGGCCTCCGGCAATCCCACGAACTCCGAGATCTGCACGGCCGCCGCCGCCAGCACGGTCGCCATCGGGTCGGCGTTGCCCACATCCTCGGCCGCACAGATCGCAATCCGCCGGGCGATGAAACGCGTGTCTTCACCCCCAGCCAGCATTCGGGCCAGCCAATAGACGGTCGCATCGGGGTCCGAGCCCCTCATGCTCTTCTGGAGGGCACTGGCGAGATCGTAGTGCGAGTCCCCCGTCCCATCATAGAGGATGGCCTTCTGTTGTATCGACTCCTTGGCTGCCTCCAGATGAAATATTACACGGCCTCCGCCGCCTTGGCGCATCTGACTGAGCACGCCCACTTCCAGGGCCGTCAGCGCCTTGCGAACGTCGCCCTCGGCCATCTGCGCCAGGAACGCCAGCGCGTCGTCGTCGGCCTGAAGGTCGAGTTTGCCCAGGCCCCGCTCCGGATCCTTGACCGCCCGATGGAGCAGCGACAGGATATCCTCCGCGGCCACCGGTTCGAATCGAAAGACCGTGCTGCGGGAAATCAGTGGGCCGTTGATGGAAAAGTAGGGATTCTCGGTGGTGGCGCCGATGAGCGTGATGATCCCGGACTCCACATCGTTGAGCAGGACGTCCTGCTGCGCCCGGTTGAATCGGTGAATCTCGTCGATGAACAGAATGGTCCGCGATCCCCCCGCCGCCAGGCGGTCTTTCGCCTCCGCGATCACGTCGCGGATATCCTTCACGGTGGCGGCCGGAGCGCTGAGGTAGTGGAACTTCGCCTTCGTCTGGCGGGCGATCACCATCGCCAGCGAGGTCTTGCCCACGCCCGGCGGTCCGCAGAACAGGACGCTGCTGAGCCGGTCGGCCTGGAGCATCCGCGTCAGGAGCTTGCCCGGGCCCAGGAAATGCCGCTGCCCGGCGAACTCCTCGATCGTCCGCGGCCTCATCCGGCAAGCCAGGGGCGAGGCCGCCTTGAGGTTCGCCTTCTCCTGGGCTTCGAACAACATCCCTTCGGTTCGACTGTCTTGCATGGGGTCGCATTATAGGGCCTCGACCGCCGCCTGTCGAAGCTATTTGTCACGAGTGCGGAGGCCCCGCTCCGGCCGGCGCCCGCCCGCCGGCGAGACGACGTTCTTATTGCGGATTTTCTCTGTACTTTTTTCCCGATTCCACGAAGGGCCGCGACGGTCTCTTGGCGTCCCGCCCCTATCCCCCGGCCGCCCCCCCCCAAGGAACCTGCGCCGAACGGCGGCCCCCCGCTCTTGGACCGAAGAATCGCCTTGAAACCTCCGCCCAGCAATGGGCAATGCGGCACATCCATAACCTCTGCGACGCCAATCAATTAGGAAGCAGCGGACCTAGACGAAAATCTGGGCAATTCGCGACAAGGCACACACGTTTTCCTGGATTACACCGCCCCGACTCCCCCTGCCAAAAAAAACTGAAAAAGCGTTTTTTTTGTTTGATTTCGCCGCATCACTTTCATACACTGCTCCGAATACCAAGGGATAGCGTGCAGCGTCTATCTCCACGGCTGGGATGCCGTGATGTCGGAAATCAGCGTCAAGGATCAACTGGCGTGCTTGGCAGATTTCGGTTCTTTGGTGTAAGGTAAGGTGTGGTTGGCAACCCGTAAGCCAGTGTGAGTGACACAATATTGAAAGGGGAGTATCATGAAACGTGGTTTGGTTGTGCTGTCAGTGGTAGGGTTGGTGTTTGCCGGCGTGGCAACTGCCTCTGTGCAACAGGGTGACACCGAGTTGGATTTCCTGGGCGGTTGGATGTCCCAGAATGGCGAGACCGGCGGCGCAGACATTGACGCGCTGTTCGTTTCGGCCGCTCTTGGGTACTTCTTCACCGACAACATCCAGGGCCAGGTTGCCGCGATGGGCGCATGGACAGAGGTCGGCAACACCGACGTCGACGCCTACGGCATCGGCGTTCGCGGCAAGTACCACTTCATGCCCACGAACCAGTGGGTGCCCTATGTCGGCGGCCAGCTCATGTGGGTTGACGTGGACAGCGACGGCGGCGATGGCGACGGCACCCTGTGGGGCCCGCTCGTCGGTCTGCGGTATGAACTGAACGCCAACAACGACTTCTTCGCCGAGTATCAGTACCATATGTGGGAAGGCGATGCCGGCGACGCGATTGATGACGGCCATGGCCTGTTCTTCGGTCTGGTTCATCAGTTCAAGTAAGATGTGAGCAATCTCCATCGATACCATTGAACCGCATGTAGCTCCTGCGGAGCAGTAAGACAAAAGGCGTTGCGAATTCAGAAGGATTCGCAACGCTTTTTTTCTGCGCACTTGCCGTCCCCCCCTGCACGCCGTCCGGCACATGCATCGATCCGACGGCGCTTTCGCCAGGCCGCATTATCGGATCTTGCCATTTCAAGAGACCATGAGATTTCCTGCTGAAGAAGCGTGGCCGTATGGCCGATACGAATGTCGCACGGGCTTCGACGCGTGCGGACCGCGCGATCGGCGCGCAGTCCACCGAGACACGAGGCCCACGTTCCAGTGCCTTGAAAGGGAATGAAATGCGACAGAATCTGATGCTGCTTGCGGCAATATGCCTGGCGTTGGTCAACGCGACGAACGGCTCGGTCAAGAAGGGAGACGTCGCGTTCGAGGTATCCGGCGGTTGGGTCATGGAAAAGACCGACACCGGCAACATCGAAGGCACCGCGCCTGGGATCGACTTCGGCGACGTGCTTTCGGGTGCGACGGGCGCGGATCTCGACTCGTGGATGGTCATGATCGGCCTGTCCCGCTTCGCCACGGATCACCTCCAGCTCGGGGTCGCAGGCTTCTACACCCAGATGAACGGCGACACGGAGAGCTTCGCCCTGCCGGACTTCCCCGACGTAGTGGCCGAGTTCGACCTCGACCTGACCGCCTTCGGCATCGGCGGCAGGGCCCGGTACCACTTCAACCCGACGGACAAGTGGGTCGGGTACGTCGGAGCCCAGGCGTTCTGGGTCAGCGCCGACGTCGACGTGGACGGCACCATCCCCGGGTTTGAGGGAATCGCCCCTCCGGGAAGCAACAGCGACAGCCCCAGCGGGATCCTCTGGGGACCGGTCGCCGGTCTGCGTTGCCCGTTGGGCCAGCGTGATGAGCTTCTCCTGGAATACCAGTACCATCTTTGGGCCGGCGATGTCGGCGACGTGATCGAGAACGGGCACGGCTTCTTCCTGGGGCTCAGCCACCGCACGAAATGACGGTCGCACTATCGACCGTGAAGTTCCGACAGCATGAAACGCCAGGAGTGGATGCGAGATCACGGCTCAATCCTGTGCACAAGAGAGTTCAACCGGACATGGTTGCAAGTGAAAGGAGTGACAGATGCGGATGACAAGAACTACCCTGACGATGGCAGTCCTGACGCTCGGTGTGTGCGTCTCGGTGGCGGCCGGCGGCGCGCCGATGGGTCCGCCCATCGCGGTTCTGGGTGAAGGACAATGGTCGATCGGCGGCGAATTCGCTCACGAGCAGATGGACATGGAGGCCTTCGGCCTCGTTACGGAGACCAACGGCGAGGATTTCACGACGTTCTACGCCCAGCCGTTCACGTTCGAGGACATCACGGTGAATATGGCCTTCGGAACCCTCGGCTACGGCATCTGCGACAACTGGGACATCTTCGTGCGGGCCGGCGTCTCAGACGCAAAGGATGATCTGATCCTCCACCCCGCCACGGGAACCAACGATGAGGACGAATTCGGGTTCGACGGCGACTTCGGCCTCGCCTGGGGCGCCGGCACACGCGCGACGTTCGGCCGCAGCGGCCCCTGGAGCTTCGGCGGCTTGATCCAGATCACCTGGTTCAACCCGGGCGACAGCGACTTCGACCTGAACGGATTCACTCCAACGAGCACCATCACCGGCGACGCCAGCGTCAAATACTGGCAGACGCAGGTCGCTCTGACCGCCGCCTATGAGACGGAAACCTGGAGGATCTGGGCCGGACCGTTCGTGCAGTTCATCGAGGGTGACCTCGAACTGGACGGGCAGGAACTCGACGGCTCCACGTTCCTCAACAGCTTCGATGCCGATGCGGACATCGAGGAGTCGTCCCAATTCGGCGCACACGTCGGCGCCAGCGTCCTGTTGGGCAACCAGTGGAACCTGTTCGTCGAGGGCCAGATCACCGGCGACTCGTGGCTTGTCGGCATCGGCGCCGGATTCACTCCGGAGAGCGTCGGCCTGTGAGCGACGAGATCGTCCGGCATCCAGAGAAAAACCAAGGGAGGCAAGAGCGACATCTTGCCTCCCTTTTCCTCTTGGATCGAATCGGAAGAATCGGAAAGCCGCCCCGTCGGATCGGTCACAACGTCCGATCGGCCATGAATCGGGCCGTCTGGGCAAGAGCGTCCCGAGCCTCGCTCTCCGGCAGTTCAGCCAGGGCTTCGATGGCGCTCGTCACGTACTTCTCCGCCCGCTCGTGGGCGTATTGCAGGCTGCCTCGACGGCGCAGCATCTCCGCCAGTTCCCGCCGTGACTCGCTTCCCGACTCCAGCATGGCCTGAACCCCAGGCCGCTCCCCTTCCTCTACAGTGTCGAGCAGGTGAATCACGGCCAGCGTGAGCTTGTCCTTGGCCACGTCCCGCCGTCCGGTCTTGCCCGTCCGGGCCTCCTCACCGGTGATGTCGAGAAGATCGTCGGTGATCTGGAACGCGATGCCGGCGTTCAAGCCGAAGCGGGCCGCCGCCGCCACATATCGCTCCTCGGCGTGCGACAGCAACGCCCCCAGTCGGCAGCAGCCGCTGAAGAATGACGCGCTTTTCTCTCCGATGATCTGGATGTACTGGTCCTCGCCGAGCCGCCAGTTGCGTCGCTGGACCACCTGCCGCAGCTCGCCCTCGCAGACGCGGATCGCCGTCTGGGCGACGATCTTCGCGATTGAGCTGTCGAGGTCGGCCGCCATGCGGAAGACCCGGCTGAGCACAAAGTCGCCCAGGAGAACCGCAGACTCGTTGCCCCAAAGACGGTTGACCGTGGGGACCCCCCGCCGCAGATGGCCGTCGTCGATGACGTCGTCGTGAAGGAGCGTAGCATGGTGGATCATCTCCACAATGGCCCCCACGCGAACGTGGTTCTCCGTCAAGGGACCGAGACACTCGCCGGCAAGCAGAACCATGGCCGGGCGAAGCAGTTTGCCCGTGCAGGCGTTGAGGTGCTCGAAAAGAGGCGAAAGCTCCCCGGCCACATCGCGAGCCGCCAGAGCCTGGTGGATCAGATCGTTCACCTGCTCGAGATGAGAATCGATCCTCGCGAACGAAGGGATCTCCCGCCACGGGGCCTTGTCTAGGTTGCTCATGATGATCGGTGATTCCATAGGTCGCGACGGGCGGGCGCGGGATGCGGCCGGACTCCCTTCGCTACTGCCCCTTGCCATGGGCGTACGCGTAGAACTTCTCACGCAGCAGACGCGTGACTGGCCCGGGTTTGCCCTCGCCGATGGTCCGCCCATCGACTTCCACGACGCCGATGACTTCCGCGGCCGTGCCGGTCAGGAACATCTCGTCGCAGACGTACAGGTCGAACCGCGTCAGGTTCTTCTCGGCGACCTCCAGCCCCTCCCGGCGGGCCAGCCGGATGACCACGGACCGCGTGATCCCTTCGAGACTGCCGGCCTGAACCGGAGGCGAGCAGACCACGTTGTTCCGCACAATGAAGACATTGTCCCCGGTCGCCTCGGCGACGTACCCTTCGTGATTGTACATGATCGCCTCGGGCACGTTGGAGTCCAGAGCCTCGATCTTGGCCAGGATGTTGTTCAGATAGTTGAGGCTCTTGACCTGCGGTGGAATCGCCAGCGGGTGGTTGCGAACCGTCGTGGCACTGATCACCTTCATGCCCTTCTCGTAGAGTTCCTCGGGATAGAGCTGGATGGTGCTGGCGATGATGAACAGGCCGCTGCGCTGGCACGTGAACGGATTCAAGCCAAGACACCCCACGCCGCGCGTGACAACAAGCCGAATGTATCCGTCTACGATCCCGTTGGCTTTGACGGTCGTTTCGATCGCGTCCGTCAACTCCTGAGGATTCATGGGCATCGCCAGCCGGATGGCCCGGGCCGACTCATAGAGTCGTTTGATGTGCGCTTCGAGCTCGAACACCTTGCGGCTGTAGACGCGAATGCCTTCGAAAACCCCGTCCCCGTAGAGCAGACCATGATCGAAAACCGAGATCTTGGCCTCGGATTCATCCACCAGCCCCGTGTTGAGCCAAATCTTCAAACCCATAGTCGCACCTCATGCCTCCCACTACCTGGCCCGGCCGTCCACCAGCGTCACGATCCGCTGGGCCTTGTGGGCGATCCGTTCGTCGTGCGTGACCATGACGATCGTCTGCCCGGCCTTGTTCAGCGCGTCGAGAACGTTCAAGATACCATTTCCTGTCGCGGAGTCAAGGTTTCCCGTGGGCTCGTCGGCCAGCAGAAGCTTGGGCTCGTTCATCAGGGCCCTGCCGATGGCGACCCGCTGACGCTCGCCCCCGGAGAGCTGGTAGGGCTTGTGCTTCAATCGCTCCTTGAGCCCCATCTGGTCCAGCAGGCTCTCTGCCCGCCGGCGGACCGCACGCCGGCCGGCGAGCCACCCCGCGACGCTGCGGGAGATCATCGACGGCAGCATAACGTTCTCCAACACCGTTAACTCGTCCAACAGATGGTAGAACTGAAACACGAAACCGACCTTCTCGTTGCGGAACCGGTTCAACTCGCGGGCCTTCATGCGGTTGAGGTCGCGTCCGTTGAACCGGATCGCCCCCTTATCGGGCCTGTCCAGGCCGCCCAGGATGTGAAGGAAAGTGCTCTTGCCGCTGCCGGAGGCGCCGATGATGGCGATAAACTCGCCCTCGTGCACGGCCAAGTCGGCTCCCTTGAGAACGTTGACTTGGGTCGCCCCCATACGGTACGACTTGTGGACATTCTCGGCTTTCAGAATGACTGGCAATTGACTCATGGATCCTCGGATAACACGCGGCCATCAACCTCTCAGCTTAAAAGAGGAAGATCGCAGAGCCAATCTCCCTCTCTTAAGTCAGGTCGAATTGCCGCTCTTTTCAGAAGTCCAGTTCTTACCCCACTCCCAACCTAGCGTCAAGGTCACGTCCGCACGGCGTGCAACGTCTCGACCGGCCGCAGGCGGGCCGCGAGGTAGCTGGGGACCAGCGCCCCGACCAGACAAGCCAGGATCGCGCTGGCCATGATGATCGCCATGACCGCCGGCTCGACCCGGTGGGGAATGTCTTCGATCGCGTAGATCGTGCGGTCCCACAACTGGAAGCCGAAACGCGCGTACAGCCACTGCTCGATCCGATTGATCCGGGCCAGGAACAGCCACCCGCCGAGCGTGCCCACGCACGATCCGATCAGGCCGATCCCGAAGGCGAAGCCGGAGAACAACGTCAGCACCCCGACGTTGGACGCCCCGACGCTCTTGAGGATGCCGATGTCCCTCCGCTTGTTGGCGATGATCATGTGGAATACGACGAAGACGATGAACACAGTGGTGATCCCGACCAGGCCAAACATCAGGCTGAGCAGGACTTGCTCCTTTTCCATCGGCGCGATGACCGCCCGGCGGTATCGCATCCAGTCCTGGACGAAGACCCCGTCCAGCAGACCGCTGTTGGGCGCCCCGGCCATCTCCTGCTTGAACCGGCTCCACAACTCCGCGACCCGGCGGGTCCC
>JAAYVJ010000416.1 GCA_012517265.1 Planctomycetota bacterium
AGCGACGGGCGACGACCGACGGGGCATGGGTCACGGCTATTTCAGAGTCACGTCCAGGTACACGGAGTGGCGGCCGTAGGTTTCGTAGAAGGGCTTGAGGTCCGCGTCGTCGATGCGGAATCGCAGGGTGGCCGGATCGCCCTGGATGGACTTGCCCAGGTCGGCCGCGTCCAGGGTCACCGCGCGCCAGTCGGACCTGGGGGCCGGCTCCTGCACGGCCAGGAGGACGGGACCGTAGAAGAGGCTTGCGATGTTGGGCCGGTCCATGACCGGGCACAGATAGAAGCCAAACGGCATCCGCAGTTCGATCGTGTCGCCGTCGTTCCAGGTGCGGCTCAAGGTCAGGTACGTCCCCGGCGCGGCCTGGACCGTCTGGTCCTTGCCGTTGATTCGCACGAAGAACCCTCGCTCGGCCCAGCGGGGCACGCGGACCTTGACGTCGAACTGACCGCCGCCGGCGAAGGTCAGCGTGGTGTTGTCCGCGTAGGGGAAGTCGGTCTGCTGGCGGACCACGACGTTTCGTTGACGCCAGGAAAGGGTGGAGGGGACGTAGAGGTTGACGTACAGGGCCTTGTCGTCCCTGCTGCGGAAGTAGATGGAGTCCTGGAGCTTGGTGCTGCTCTCGAGGGCGGTGCCGTTGCAGCAGGTGAAGTCGTTCATCTCGGCGTTGCCGAACTGCTTGCGGGCGCCGGGGTTGAGCGGGACGTGGTAGGTGTTGCCCGGGTTGTTCTCCGCGACGGAGGCGAGGATATGGTTGTACAGGGCCTGCTCGTAGTAGTCCATGTACCTGGCGTCCTGCTCGAAGAAGAAGAGCTGGCGGCTGAGCTTGAGGAGGTTGTACGTGGCGCAGGTCTCGTTCTGGCCGCCGTTGGCGAAGCCGTTGGCGAAGAGGGTGTTGGGCTGGGCCGTGAAGCACTCGGCGTTGTTGGGGTTCTTGGCGCCCGCGACGCCGCCGATGCTGTACGTGTAGCCGTGATTGCAGATCTCCCAGAAATTGGACGCGATCTGATAGTACTGGACGTCCTGGGTGTCTCGATAGGTCTCCAGGGCCCCGGTGATCTGCGGGATGTGCTGGTTGGCGTGCTTGCCGCGGAGGGTGTCGACGTTTCGGGCCAGGCCGTGGGTGTGCTCGGCGTCGCCGAAGAAGAAGCTGATGTTGTCGAAGAGCCGGGCGCAGTCGAGGAAACGCCGGTCCCCGGTCAGGCGGCTGAGGCGCGCCAGGACCTCGTTCATGCCGCCGTATTCGCCGGCGATGTAGCGGTTCCACATGCTGATCCGGGTCTCCGTGGGCACGGCCTGGAGCCTGGCGTGCACCCAGAGGCCCATGCCCTCGGCGATGCGCAGGGCTTTCTCGTTGCCGCCGACCTCGTAGCAGTCCAGCAGGCCCGCGAGGATTTTGTGCAAGGTGTAGTAGGGGGCCCAGATCTGGGTGTCCCTGCCGCCGTAGGTGGCTCCCTTTTCGAGCATGATGAACTGGTCCGGCGGGTAGGCGCTGATGAAGCCGACGCCCCAGTTCCAGTAATCGGTCCGGATGCCCTGCGTGCTCAGGTTGGAGTCGTAGCCTTGTTTGCCGGGTCCCGGCGGGACCTTCGTCGGATCGGCGTTGCACTCGCCGCCTTCCTGGGCGGGCCTGCCCGACTTCTGGGACAGGTCATATAGGGTGTCGATCATCACGTTCATCTTGTGCAGAAAGGCGGCCTGAAGGTCCTTGTCGTACGCCGTGCCGGCGTAGGCCTGGGCGATGGCGGAGAGGTAGTGACCGCTGGCATGGCCGCGCAGTCGCGTCGTCTGGCTGTCCCAGCCGCCGAGGCGTCGGACTCCTTCGGGTTGCGGCTGGCCGAAGGTTTCGCGGAAGTTGTAGAGGAAGCTGTTGGGATCGGTCCTGGCCAGGCCCTGGATGAATTTGTCCCGGTTCTTGATGAAGGGAGTGTCGCGTCCGCTCCGGTCCCGGTTGAGCACGACCTGGCCGAGGGGGAAGGGCTCCAGGTCCTGCCGCGGCCCTTCGTCGGCCTTCTGGGGCGCGGCCTTGACGGTGACGCGGGCTTTGGGCTCGAACTTCGTTCCCGCCACGACGCCGGAAACCGTGTAGACGCCGGCGTGGCGAACCTGGTTGTTGTCCGCGGGCGAGGGCCAGATGACTCGAACCAGCGGGCCTTTGACGCCGTTGCGGTATGTGCCTGGGACGAGGTAGGGCAGATGCGGCAGGGTGCCGACGATCGTCTCCGCGGCGATGTCGGGCACATCGATCAGGTCCGAGGCGCCGGGCAGGGCCGTGCCGCCTGTCGTTGCGGAAGGCCCTGTCTGAGCCGAAGGCGTCGCGGCCGACGTCCCGGCCTCTGTTCTTTCTCCGCCGGACAAGGCGTTGTCTCGGATCGTGGCCACCTGCCGGTCCGTCAGGGCGATGCTGTAGAGGCGGACGTCGTGGATCATCGCGTTGAGGTCCTGGTCGGTGTCGTACGCGGACTTGCCGATGTAGAGCCGGTTGGCGGAGGGATTCTCCTGGTTCAGGATCTGCTCGAGGCTCAGATCTACGCCGGTGGCCTGTCCGACCCTGACTCCGTCCGCGTAGGCGCTCAGGGTCTTCTTCGCGGCGTCCAGGACCACGGCCAGATGCACCCAGCGGCCTGTGGCGACCCTGGGGGACACCGGGCCCATCTCGTGCGTCCAGCCTGTGGCGGTGATGCGCACTCGATAGCCTTCGGATGCGTCCTCGCCGATCGGCGTGCAGAAGAAATTCCGTGTGGCGTCCTGGCCGAAGTCGAAGAACCGCTGCCACGGCTGAGAGGCGTCCCGGAGGAAGACCCAGCCGGTGACGCTGACCGTATCGGCCCCGGTGAGAGCCTTTCCGGGGAGCTGGACGTAGCCGCCGTCGCCGCCTCCCGGCAGCGACAGAACCTGCCCGAACTGGGCGTCCTGAACGTAGGCCGCCTTGGCCCCGTGGATCGTGGCGTGGAGGGTGTTCCTGGATGCGTCCTCGACATTGCCCTTGAAGACGTAGCGTGCGATCAGGGCGGTCTCTCCGATTCCATCGAGGAACTGATCCCCGCCCGTCTGGGCAAAGGCCGGAGCCGGGCACGAACCAAGGCATACAACGAACATCACCGCGGGAATCCATGACATCGAACGTTGCTGCATGTCCAAACCTCCACGACTAAGGGAGCCAAACGCGTTACGGGAGTCGCAAGGAGGGATGCGAGAGGGAATCGAGCAAGTATCCTGCGATCCGGCAACCCCAAACACTCGGTTGCATCGCCTTCTGATCCTCCCGGGGCGGCAGCCGGCCGAACGAGGTTGGATTGTAGGCGATCGGAAGGAGGGCGTCAAGGACCGAAGCCCAACCCCGAGACGGTTCGCGGCTATGCGGCTATTCGGCGCGCCTGGTCCCAAGGCGACACGATCACGCTGGATCTGCCCAGGGCCGTGCGGCGTGTCTAGGCCCATCCGGCGGTGGAGGCCGACGTCGGGCGGGTGGCGCTGGCGTGCGGACCGTTGGTGTATTGCCTGGAAGGGGTCGACAATCCGCAGCAGGCGTCGTACTGCCTCCAGCCGGATTCGGCTCTCTCGGTCGTGCGCAAGCCCGAACTTCTCGGCGGCGTGAACGTCATCGAAGGCGCGGCGTGGAGCCGCCGGGAGCAGGGCGACGCCAGACAGGTCCGGCTCACCGCGATTCCCTTCTATTGCCAGGACAATCGCCGGCAGAAGACGCGGCTGGACGTCTGGATTCCGGAACAGGGCGTCTCACGCTGACCGTCACGGGGTTTCGCGACGCGTCGTCGCCTCGTCGTCAGTACCGCAGGCGCCGGGCCGCCGCCTCCGTGTCGCCGACGAAGCAGCTTTGACCGCCGTTCCCGACGCCGCCGGTGTACCAGCGGGCGGGGACGTCCTCCCCGTGCGTCTGGCGGATGGGCGCGACGTGCCCGTCGAGCCAGAGCGTGTTGGACAGGCCCGTGCCCTGCGGGTCCCACGGCGAGGTCGTTTCCATCGTGATCGAGGTCCGGCTGTGCCGGAAGATCTCGATCAGTGCGTCGGGGAACTGGGCGTGGTGACGCCACTGGGGCAGATTGCAGAACTCCCCGGGCTTGATGTGCAGCATGTCGCCGTTGTTGTCCAGCTTCTGTTCGAAGTGGTCCTGGAGCACGATCACCTCGCCGGGCTGCTTGATCTTGGAGACCTTGCGGTTGGCGACGAAGCCGTTCAGGCCGAAATGGGCCCAGCGATAGAGTTCTACGTCGGACTGGGAATTCCACGTCTGGAGTTGATAACGCGAGCTGGGGCAGTGGAACAGGTCCATGTTCTGGGCATAGGGATAGTACGCGATTCCCCAGTAGGCGTTGGTGTCGTTCTTGTCGGCCATGGTCTTGGCGACGCTGGGCTTGCGCGGGTCCTGGATGTACCAGAACCCGCGGTTGGGCCCCCAATGCGACCAGTAGTCGTTGTCCTGAAGATAAGCCTGAAAGGCCAGGCCGAACCCTCTCTGATGCGCCGCGCAGGTGACTCGCTGCGCCGCCTTCCTGGCCTTGCTCAACGCGGGCATCAGGATGCCCATCAGCACCGCAATCGTGGCGATGACGACGAGCAGTTCGATCAAAGTGAATGCGTTCTTTCCGATCTTTTCAACAACCATGCCAACCATCCTGTTCCAAACCTGTGATGAGAGTTCCGACGCCGGAAGACTCGACGGTTCGTGGAGACGCCGCGAATTCTCGCCGTTCCACGCACGCGCCATGACTATACAAAGGCGGCCTCCTCGGCGTGTTCGAACTGGGTTAGATCTTCGTTATATTTCACGCGTCCCGAAGGTAAATGTGATTCTATCGGCGTCGTAATCGTTTCCTAATGCCTCCTCGCTATGATCCCCGCCGTGGGATGCTCGTGGAAGATCCGGACGGAATCCTCGAATGTCCCCTTGTGTTGATTTGTTTTGTTGTCAGGAGTCGTATGTGATGGAGGTGTCTATGTTGTATGCGAAATGGAAGAATCTGTGTCTTCGGGCCGCGGTGGCCGGCGGTTTCTGCCTCGCCGGCGCGGGCCTTGCGGCCGCCGAGGTTGTGACCGTCAGTTTCCAGAATGGCGTCAATGGGTATAACGGCACGTTCGACCGCCGGATCGGGGAGCGAGACGGCGATCAAACCGACGGGATGACCGTCACGAGCTACTTCCTGGACGGTTTCCTGCCGGATCGGACGTCGCCCGACGCGCAGGGCCTGGTGCGGTTCGACGACGTCTTGGGAACCGATCCGAACCTGATCCCGCCCGGCGCGACCATCCTCAGCGCGGATCTGGTCATCACCACCTCCATCGCGGGCAACGCGCAGACGGGCGGACCCTGGGGCGTGGCGGGGCTGCTCAAGCCGTTCAGTTCGACGACCTCGTACTTCGCGGACTTCAACTCGACGACCGACATGGTGAGCCGGGGCCCCTGGTGGCAGGACGGCTCGGCGACCCGGCCCGTCGGCGGGTTCGGCGCCCAGGCTCAGGGCGCCACGGACAGCGCGAACGTCACGCCGATCGTGCAGTCGTGGGCGGACGGAGCCCCCAACAACGGGTTCACGATTCAGGCGGGTCTGAGCGACTCGATCAACGTGCAGGCGAGCACCAGCGACGGGTGGTCGATCTGCACCACGGGTTCTCCCGTCGTCAACACGCGGCCCATGCTGAAAGTCTCCTATACGACCGTTCCCGTCCGCAAGACCGTTTTCCAGAACGGCGCGGGCGATTACGCCGGCACGACGATGGCCCTCGTTCGCAGCGGAACGAACGCCTTGATCGAAGACACCGGCGACCTCCTCAACCCCGAGAGGACCGAAGACGGCGCAATCCTGGACCAGACCTTCCTCGACGGTCTCCAGTTCTCCGACATCGCGGGCAACACCAGTTCCCCCGACGATCTGGCCCTCGTGAAGTTCGCCGGCGTGTTCGGCGCCGAGCCCAATCAGGCCCCGGCCGACGTGCCTGTCGCCAGGGCGTGGGTCGTGATCACCACGGGCGACCTCAGTAAGGACGCCCGCACCTCCGGCTCGTATTCCGCTCACACGATGCTCCGGCCGTGGGACACCACGTCGCTGCACTCCTCCTTCGGAGCGGTCGACGGACTGCAGGTCGACGACGGGGACATCAGTCCGGCCCTCTCGGCGCCGAAGGGTTTCATCCGCGGGGCGGAAGTGTGGTTCGACGTGACCGCATATCTTGAGGCCGTCCGCACCGGCGCGGCCGACTACGGCGTCGCGATCCAGGCCAACGGCACCGCCGACGGCTGGCAGATCCACGCCACCGGCTCGACGACGCCGGACGCCCGTCCTCGCCTGGTGGTCTACTCGGCGGATCTGGGCGACTGAGCGAGCAGGATAGACGCGATGGTCTCTCCCGGGGACCTTCGATCTGATATGCGTTGGGCAATCGAAACAGGACGAGCCCGCTTCGGCGGGCCGTCCTGCTTGTTTATGGAGGGTGGTGGGGGACGTCAGTTCTTCGGGACGGTCGCGAGGCAGACGTCCGGATTGCCCAGCTTGTTCGAGGTGAAGCGGACGCGCGAGCCCGTCTGGTCCCAGCCGACGTGCAGATGCTGGCCGCCGCCGTAGATGCGGTGGCCCGTGACGAGAATGGTCTTCTCCGTCGTCTTGGCGTTGAACAGGGCGACGATGCCATGCCAATTGTCGGCCGCGACCCACTTGCCGTCGGGGCTCCCGGAGGCGTGCCACCAGTTGACTCGGGCCAACTGCTCGGCCGTGGCGTCGTCCATCCAGACGCCGGCGCCGACGATGCGGATGTCGCCGGTCTTGAGATCGAGCACCTTGACGTTGCCCTCTTCCCGGTTTCCCTCGTGGTGGTGGCCGCCGATGAAGGTCATCTGGTCGCTGACCCACCAGCATTCATGCGTCGCGAGCTCGCCGGGAACCTGGAAGAAGGCGGGAATGGGCACGCGCGTCCGGGTGTTCAGGAACCAGATCCTCGCGTGTCGCGGCACGGCGGGGTCCTTAGGCGCGACGTCGCTCTCGTAGATGCGGTTGAAGGCCAGCAGATCGGGCCGGGACCAGTGGAACTGGAGGTGGTCCGGCTTGAAGTCGAGCTTCGTGACCGGCAGCGGCAGCCCCGTGGCCAAGTCACAGAACCCGATGTAGCAGGCGTCGTCCAGTACGTACGTATAGGCGATGAGCGTCCCGTCGCAGTTCTCCGTCAGGAGCGACCGCAACTGCGCCCCCGGCGGCATCTCCATCAGCTTCGTCTCGGTGATGTGGACCTGCGTCCGGGGCTCGGTGGCGAGGTCCACCCGCCAGGCGTAGATCGCGTTCTCCTTGAAGACGTAGAGGCGATCGTCGTTGACCGAGATCGTGGGAAGCGACGCGGCCGGCGCGTCGGCCTGATTCAGACGCAGCAGTTCGCCGGTCTCCACGAGGCAGCCCATCACTTCCGTCCGTCCGAAGCGGTCGGAGTGGAAGAGCATCAGGCGGTCGTTCCGTAGGAAGCATCGATGATGAAAATAGATCGTGGTGTCCGAGGAGGGCGCGGTCGTCACGAAGGTGACCTTCGCACCGCTGTCGGGATCGGTCTCGACTTTTTGCTCGGAGGGCAGGACCTGGCAGTCCCACGACGACGATCGCGCGGCGGGCGTTTGCGAGAGCAAGATCAGCGACAGCGAGGCAAGGCATGTTGTGTACATTTCTCGTCTCCTATTCGAGGGTCGTCGGTTGCGGCGCGTCAATTCGAGCCGGCCGGCAGCGGCGTCTGGAGCCAGATGCGATAGAGTTCGAAGAACGTCGGGGCATCGAGCAGCTCGATCTTGGGATTCTGTTCTTTGATCCGGTCGTAAGTCTTCACGTACCAGGTCGGCGTCTTGAGGATGTTGCGGAACCAGTGGAAGGGCGGGTATCCCTCGGCCCGGCGGCGGGCGACGCGATCCACGACGTGCCGGGCCGCCTCGGCCGGGTCACCCTCGTTGACGTCGTGGTCGAACCGAAGGACCGGCATCTGCTTGTGCAGCAGAGCGGCGGGCCCGCCGGAGGGGACGATCCCGTTGGGACTGAACGACGCGTAGCAGTCGAGCCCGGCCTCGTTCAGCGCCGGGCCGTGGGCGTAGATGATGAAGCCGGTGATGCTCAGACCCCAGCGGTCGTAGAGGGTCTTGCAGTGCCGGGCCCAGGCGTCCAGGCCGCTGGGCAGGCCGGAGATCCCTCGCGGCTCCTGGAGCATGCCGGGCTCGCAATAGCCGGCCCCGTTGTCGGCGGCGGCGAAATAGTCGTTCGGCGTCGCGGTCCGCCGCATGTAGTCCATCGCCATCGGGGCCCGGCGGTCCAGCACGGGACTGATGCACCACATCATCGGGATCTGTCCGCGGGCCGGGTCGTCCCAGATGTCCATCATGCGCTGGTAGAGCCAGGCGGCGCAGTCGTAGTCGCCGATGTAGAAGACGAGGAACTCGCGGCCGGCGACGTTGACGCGGCCCTGGTCGTCGAGGTAGCCTCGCCTGGTCAGGTCCTCCCGCGTCACCCAGCTCTGCTTGTACTCCGGCCGGAGCGGGAAGTGCATGAAAAACGAGGCGTTGGCCATCGCGCCGTAGCCCACGGCGTCGGCGTCCATATAGCCGTTGTACGCGCTGATCACCTTGCCGTACTCCCATTCGCTGGGCACCGGGTCGTGCCGGCCGCCGGCGTCGCCGTGCGCGGTGTACTTGTGGGCCCAGGGGACGAAGCCGCCGATGTGGATCATGCGCTCTCGCCCGCCGTGCTGGTACGCGCTCAGGAGCAGGGCCTTGAGTGTCTCGATGTCGGTACCGATCGGTTGCTGGGGATCGTCGATGGGCTTCTCGTCGCCCCAAACGCCCAGGTCGAAGAAGAACGCGTTTTTGGCGACGAAGAAATCGTGGTTGGTCAGGCAGTGATGATTGAGGACGGTGTTGCGAGGCTTTTGAATCCAGTACTGGTCGAGGTAGTATGCGCCGTAGGCTCCGTCGCAGCGGCCGGCGTCGAGGTAGTTGAGCTTCATCCACAGATAGGCGTCGCACTTGGCCGAGCCGGTGGAAGGGCGGTCGGCGCCGGGGATTGTGCCGCGGCCGGTGAACAGGGACGTGCCGTCGGGGTTCACGAGCCGGCACACGACCGGCAGCGTCAACTCGCCCGTGAGCAGGCGGTACAGGCTCCCCTCGGCCGGGTCGTAACGGACGGGAATCAGCGATTCGGCTCCGGCAATCGTGCTGGCGACGTTGCTCGTGGCCGCGACGTTCGGATCGTAGACAACGAGGCCCTGAATGCGAGAGCGGAACCGCCGCACGAGGTCGGCGATCGTGTCGATCCGCTCGATCGGGCGGCCGTGCAGCCACTGGCCGGGCTGCGAGAGCTTCTCGAACCAGAAGTCGTCGACGTTCTGCTTGCTGTGCTGGGAGTCGGTGAAGCGGAGATAGAGGGTGGGGCCCTCGCGGTTGACCAGGCCCTGCAGTGCCGCGACGGCGTGACAATGGTCCCACGCCATGCGGACCTGCCGGCGATTGTTCGCGTCGATGCGGAGCGTGTAGCTCAGGTCAAACAACTTGACCGGGGCCGGCTGGGCGCTTGTGGGAAATGTCCTCAACAGGCACGGCAGCACGATCGCGGCGAGAACCCGGGTCGATCTGATTCTCAATGAAGGTACGATGGTCTGGTCGTTCACAGCACCCAATCTCTCTGGCATGGGAGTCCCCTTGTGATTCCTGAACCGGCGCCCGCGCGCCGCCGGGCTCCATGGTAACTCCCGGCGTCCCGGCGTTCAATGATCCGTTCCGTTTCCCGCCGGCCAGGAGGCACGGGGCAGGAGTCACTTCTATTGTTCTGTAACCGTCCGACGAAGTACATGGGGTGGAAGAACTGTCTTTCCGTTGGGGAATCCGTGCTTCGGGACGGGGGCGGATACGCTTACGGGTGTGAGGGTTTCCAGTTGCGGGGGAGCAGTTCCTCGATGCGGCTGGCCG
>JAAYVJ010000417.1 GCA_012517265.1 Planctomycetota bacterium
CGCTCGTCGGCGGTGGCGATGTGCGTGTGCGTGCCGAAACAACCGGAGGCCCGGCCGTCGACATGATAGCCCATGGCCATCTTCTCGCTGGTCGCCTCGGCGTGCATCTCGACAATGATGATCTCGGCCTGCTGGCGAAGCCGGGGGATCAGCTTGTCGGCGGCCGCATACGGGCAGTCCGCCGGCTTCATGAACAGCCGGCCGATCAGGTTGACCACGCCGACCGTGGGGCCCTTGGCGGTCTTGTAGACCGCTGTGCCCCGGCCAGCCGCCTGTTCGGAGAAGTTGGCGGGGCGGGCGATGTTGTCGGCCCGTTCCAGCGTTTCGATGATGTCTCGTTTACGAAAGGCATGGTCGCCCAACGTGATGATGTTCACGCCGTAGCGAAGGAGTTTTTCGTAGATCTGCGGGGTGAGTCCTGAGCCGCCCGCGGCGTTCTCCGCGTTGGCGATCACGCAGTCGATGGATCGTTCCGCGATCAGGGACTTAAGCTTGTCTGCGAGGGCCCGCCGGCCGGGCCGGCCGACGATATCGCCTATGCACAGGATGTTCAGTTTCATAGCCGGCCTTTGAACTGGGTCCCGGGGTCCTCGCGATCGCTACGGATCAGGAGGACCCCAGGACCAGAAAGCCACATTTTGCCTGGCGATTCCGAAGCCTCATCGCTACTTGGCGTACTCGATGCAGCGGACTTCGCGGAGCAGTGTCACCTGGATCTCGCCGGGATAGGTCATTTCCTGCTCGACTTTGGTGGCGATGTCGCGTGCGACCTTCATGGCGCACTCGTCATCGATCTGGTTGGCATCCACGATCACGCGGATCTCGCGGCCAGCCTGGATGGCGTAGGCGGTCTCGACGCCCTTGAAGCTGGTCGCGATCTCCTCGAGCTTCTCCAGCCGCTTGATATATCGTTCGAGGGTCTCTCGCCGGGCGCCCGGCCGGGACGCGCTCATCGCGTCTGCAGCCGCGACCAGCGGCGTGTACGGGTTGTCCGGCGGCACGTCGCCGTGATGGCCGGCGACGACGTTCAGCACGATCCCCGACTCGTTAAATCGCTTCAGGAAGTTGGCGCCGATGGTGGGGTGGTTGCCCTCGACGTCGTGATCGATGGCCTTGCCGATGTCGTGGAGCAGGCCGGCCCGCCGGGCGAGCGAACCATCCAGGCCCAATTCGTCCGCCATGGCCTGGCTCAAGAAAGCCACTTCGACGCTGTGACGAAGGACGTTCTGGCCATAGCTGGTGCGGAAGCTGAGGGCCCCAAGCAGGCTCAGCAGTTTGTTGGGCAGGCCGCGGATGTTGGTTTCGACGGCGGCGTCTTTGCCGAGTTGGAGCACCTTGTGGTTAACCTCGTTCTTGGTCTGGGCGACCAGTTCCTCGATTCGGGACGGGTGAATGCGGCCGTCCTGAATGAGTCGCTCCATGGAGAGTCTGGCGACCTCACGCCGGACGGGGTTGAACCCGCTGACGACCACCATCCCGGGGGTGTCGTCGACGATGACATCGACGCCGGTGGCCTTCTCGAAAGCCCGGATGTTGCGGCCCTCGCGGCCAATAATGCGGCCTTTCATGTCATCGTTGGGGATTTCGACCGTCGAGACGGTCACTTCGCACGTCTGCTCGGCGGCGTACCGCTGGATGGCAGTGCTGATGACCTCTCGGCACTTGTCGTTGGCCACTTCCTTGGCCTCTTCCACCTTCCGCTGGATCAGGGCGGACATCTCATGCTCGCACTCGTCCTCCAGACGCTTGAGGAGCAACTGGCGGGCCTCTTCCACCTGCATGCCGGTGATCTTGAGCAATTGGTTCTTCTGCTGGGCGATCAGGACGGTGAGCTGCTTATCCTTCATTTCGACGTTTCGGACCCGCCGCTCGCATTCCTGTTCCTGTTGTTTGAGGTTCTTCTCCTGTTCCTGCAAGAGGTTCGTCTGACGCTCCAGGACGTCTTCTCGCTTGGAAAGCCTCGTTTCGTTCTCTCGCAATTCCGCACGGATGCGGTTTGCCTCGGCCGTGAATTCCTCTTTCTTCTTGATCGCTTCCGCTGCCGCCTCGATCTGGGCGGTCTTGATGATGTTCTCTGCTTCCCTTTTTGCGCCTTCGATTTGTCTTTGGAGGTCTTCGTCCCTCGTCTTCTTGCGGGCGCGTTTGTTCATCTCGTAGAACAGCGCGACAAGGCAAGCGCCGAGGGCGAAACAGATTGGGCCGGTCAACCAGCCTGGAATCTGAACCAGCATTAAAACGGCGTCCATGTTCCTACCTTTCCACACCACAGAGTCAAAATGAACAACATCGGCCGGAGTCAGACGACAGGTGGATCGGCAGGAAAGCTCCAAAGAAGTGACGGTGAAACGCGACAGACTTCCCGCGTGGGTACAGAATCAGTTCCGCAGGGCCAAGGCCCCTGTAGCATCCTGATCGAAAACAGGCTGCAAACTCGCCCAAAACCGAGACTCTACCGACATTATCCTCAACAACACCCCTCCGGCGCTGGGAAGCAATGGTCCATGAAAGGTCAATCCCGTTTCACTCGAAATTCACTTGTGCGGCTGTCGATAAGAGGGTTGGCATTGCGTTTATTAGCCTCGGCCTCGGCAACCTCAAAGTGTCTCTGCAACTTGACTGCCACCGGAAACGAGCCCAGATCTGCCCGTCTCCCAATCCCATGCGCCGGGCACCACTTCCACCCGAGCGACTTGGGACAACCCACAACCGTGCTGGCTCACAGCTGCTGATAGTATCGGTCATGTTAGAAGAGTGCTAAACGCCCGTCAAGAAAAAAAGCGACAAAATCACCAGGATTGGCACAGCCGTTGAACGCGGCCCATGCGGACAACCCCACGATCTCCGGGACGCATATCCCCAATGGGGGATACCCCAGCCGGCTGTCGAACCGTCGCTCAAGGCTTCGGCTCGGCGACCATCAGATCCTTGAAGCGGATCCTCAGCTGATCACCCGTGTGAATCTGAAGGGCGATATGCCCCTGCGTTCCGACGCCTCGGGCCTGGTGGGCCGCGTCCTTGAGGACCCCGGCGTCGTCGCAGTAGGATGTAACCGGAACCCCGTTAAGAGTTGCGTTGACCGTGGACCCGACCACCTGGATCTCGAGGGAGTTCCAGCCGGGGCCCTCGTTGTCGTAGTAGAACACCAGGTCGGGGTTGGCCATCAACTGGTTCACCCACTGGCCCTTGGGCACACTCGGGAACAGCCAGCGGCCGGAACCGCGAGTCTCGTCCCAGATCATGCCGGTCCTCCAGGGAGCGGGGGGATTGATATCCACCTGGGGTCCGTCCATCCAGCCGGCCTGGTCGTCATAGCGGCTGCGGATCTGCACGCCGCTGTTGCCGGGGCTGTCCTTGTAGGCCTGGAAGCTCAGCCGCAGGGCAAAGTCCGAGAACTCCCGGTCGCAGACGAGCCAAACGTAGTCGTGGTCCGCGCGGCCCATCGAGTCTGCGACGATACACCCGTCCTCCACACGCCAGAAGTCCCGGCCCTGGTCGGCGGGTTTGCACTTGATGGTCCAGCCGGTCAAGTCCTTGCCGTTGAAGAGGGGCTGCCACTTGAGCTGCCTGGCGTCTCCGCGGGAGGCGCAGCCGGCCCCGGCGGCGAGGATCGCCATGCCCAGAAGGCTGGCGGCAAGAGAGAGCGTCGGACAGCGGTTCTGTCTTTTGTTCATGTCGAGGCTTCCACAAACCATGGATGATTCGTACCTTGCATACGATTGATCTTAGTGCCGCCGGTCCCGGTACGCAAGGGCGACATGACTCGTGACGGCACCGGTCCGGATGCGCCGGCCACGACGGATTTGCGCGAAAATCGCTATGTACAAGCGAATTCTCGCAGTTATAATAATTGTTCCATTGAATTCAGGGTTGGGTAATTGACCGGTCAGAGTCTGGCAAAGGAGATAGAATGTCAGGTCACTCACATTGGGCGACAATCAAGCATAAGAAGGGTGCAGCCGACGCCAAGAGGGGCAAGATCTGGAGCAAGATCGCCAGGATGATCATCGTGGCGGCCAAGAATGGCGGCGGCGACCCGGACTCGAATCTGACGCTCCGCTATGCCATCGACAAGGCCAAGGCGGCCAATATGCCCAAGGACACGATTGAGAAGGCGGTCAAGAAGGGCACCGGCGACGTCGAGGGCGCGAGTTTCGAGTCGATTCAGTACGAAGGCTATGGCCCCAGCGGCGTGGCGATCCTCGTTGAAGTGCTCACCGACAATCGCAACCGAACCGGGCCGGAAATCAAGCGGATCTTCGAAAAGGGCGGCGGCTCCATGGGCACGCCGGGCTGCGTGAGCTGGATGTTCAGCAAGAAGGGCATGATCGCGATCTCCACCAGCGCCATCGGCGAAGACGATCTGATGGAACTGGTCCTCGGGGCCGGCGCCGACGATATGCAGAACGTCGGCGAGGTCTACGAGATCACCTGCGATCCGGCGGCCTACGAAGGGCTCAAGAAGGCCATCGAAGCCAAGAACATCCCGATCCAGTCGGCGGAGATCTCGATGGTGCCCCAGAACGTGATCCCGATCCCGGATGTCGAGACGGCCCGCAAGATCCTTCGGCTCATGGATGCTTTCGACGATCAGGACGACGTGCAGAACGCCCACGCGAATTTCGATATTCCCGAGGAGATCGCCGCCCAGGCTTCGTCCTAAGGGCGGCTCATTGTGCCGGGGATTCTCTCTGGTCGTTCTGGAGTGAGGTGATTCGCTCTTGAGCGAGGCGGTATTCCTTTTCCCCCAACCGACTGATTACTGTTTCTCGCTGCGGGTACATGGTCCGGAACTGGTCCCGGTACCGGTCTTCGATCTCGACGGCTCTCTTGTAGTGTGAGAGGCCTGCTGTTGCCTGCCCGATGCGCTCGGCCAATTGCCCCAGTTCGAACCATAGCCGCTCGCAACCGGGGTACAGCCTGGCCGCCTTCAAATACCAGTCGTAGGCTTCCTGATACTTGCCGGCCCGGCTGTAGACCATCCCCAACTTCTCATAGTTCTTGTAGTCCGCCGGGCTGCGCTCCACCGCTTCGTTGAAACAGCGAGCCGCCTGCTCAAGCAACGCTGCGGAGCCGTCATGGGCCCGTTCGGATTGCTGCATGTAGAGCCGTCCGTTGAAATTGGCGGCGGCGGCCGAAAGCGGATCGGCCCGCATGGCCTCGTCCAAGGCGGCGTGGGCCTCGTCGAGGCGGCCCAAGGTCGTGGCTTGCTGCGAGCGGGCGATGCCCATCGTCATCCGGTATACGGGAACCCACACCCAGCAGGCATAAGCTGCCACCGACAGCACGGCGGTAGCCACCGCCAGTTGCTTGATCCGTGACGAGCGGGCCGCGACCATCCGCGGTGCGGCTTCCCCATGGAATCGAAGGGCGGCCAGGCAGGCCAGCAAAATCCAGAACGTCGTCCAGACCCCCGGCTCGAAGATCGCGAAGTCGATCAGGTTGTGCAACAGAACGGCCAGGACCGCCGCTACCAGCGAAGCGACCAGAAGCGACTGCGTCCGAACCGACGTCGCTGGTTGCACCTGGAACGGCGCTGCGGCCAGCAGGAACCCGATCAGGAACGCGGCCACCGGGCTGACGAACAGGGTGACGGCTTCGTAAACGCGCACGTCGAAGTCGTCGGCGCCCGAGGTGGGGATCAGCAGGGGACGGACGAGCAAGAGACAGAGTCCCATGCTGAGAAGGACCAGCAGGATGGCAGCCTTGGAGCCGGCGGGTCCCGCGTCCTCGTTTGATGGCGAGGTCCTCGTTGCCGGGAGAATGGATCGCCACAAGGGGATGCCCAGCATCGCCAGGAAGCCGATCAGGCCGAGGGGGCCGTACTGAAGGATCAGGCTCAGAGGCCAGTCGTGGGGGTCGGCCACTGATTCCAGAGCGGCCGCCGGCTTGTAGTGGGTGTAGTAGTCGGAGAAGTTGCCCGGCCCGACGCCTGCGACGGGATGATCGGCGTACATCCTCGCGGAGGCCGTCCAATACTGCCAGCGAACCAGCATCGAGTTGCCGCCGGGGAGCCGGCCGTGCGAGAGGCCGTATCGGACCGCCGCGAACCCACCGGCCACGACACACAGGGACATCCCCAGGAGCAGGAGGGCACGAATCTTGTTTCGGCCGACTTGAACTCGCCGGTCGAGGACGGTGAGCAACCCCAGAACCGCAAGTCCCACCGCGAAAGACGCGATGCCTCCTTTACTCTGCGTCAGCAGAAGTCCGGCTGCGATCAGCAAGACCGCCAGGGCGATCGGTCCTACGTCGCGGAGTCCCGGTCTGCGGTCGTGCGCCCGGTCGAGCCTGCCGGCCAGAAGCGCGATGCCCGCGAAGGAGGCACAGATCGCGAAGGAGGCCGCCGAGTTGCTCGTGGTGAAGAAGCCGCGGATTCCTCGCGAATAGATCCTGTGCTCGAACAGGAAGTGCTGGAACGTGCCGGGCTCGATGCCCAGGGGGGCCAGCAGCATGTTCGGGTCTTTCTCATACTGCTCGATCGTGACGGCGTTGCTCACGAAGAACTGCTCGGCGCACTGATAGGTCGAGACGATGCCCAGGGCGACGAGCGCGATCAGGACCAGGCGAATCTTGCCGGGACTGTCCAGGATCTGGCTGAGCAGCAGGGCTCCGAAGATCGGCGCGATCAGGATGACGGCGTGGTTGATGGCCGCTCGTTTGTCCGAAGCTGCGATGGACGAGACGACGGCGGCCGCGAGGAACAACCCCAGGCCGATTTCCACTCCGGTGAAGCAATAGCTCCGCTGGTTGCGAACGAATCGAACGAGGATCCACGCGACGAAGGCGAAAATCAGCAGACCCGAAAGCGTCAGGCTGTAGATTGTGTCGGTCAAAGCGCCTCCCAGGGTCAGCGTCTGAACGGTCGGCGCTTCGGTATACGTGACGCGAAGCGCGAGGATGCACAGGCACAATCCTGTGAGTGCGGCGGCCAGAGGAGGGAGAAGGGCCGGAGTGTCGGTCCTGTGCTTCTTGTCCTCCGTCTTCTGTCTTCTGCTCTCACCCATTCGTCGCCTGCCCTCCGTTGCGGGCCGTGCTCTCAAAGATCCCGATGATCGCAACGATCATCGCGGTCTGGATCACGATGAGAATCGCGCCGACGAGGTTGACCTGGTACAGGAAGGTCGCCCCCAGGCCGGTGCACAGGGTGGCCAGATAGAGGGTCAGCGCGGTCTGACGGTCCGTCAGGCCGCGACGCCGGAGCCGATGGGAGAAGTGCTGGGTATCGCCCACGAACGGGCTCTTGCCCTGGCTGATTCGCAGGACCGTGACGCTCGCGAAGTCGTACAGCGGAACCGCCATCGCGATCAAAGGCAGCAGGACGGGATACCACGATCCGCTGCCGGTCTGCTGGTAGTAGGTGGTTCGCAGGGTCAGCAGGGCGACGAAGAACCCGACGACCAGGGAACCCGCGTCGCCCATGAAGATGGAGGCCGGCGGGAAGTTGAAGACCAGAAAGCCCAGCAGGGCGCCGATGAAGACGATCGCCAGCCCTCCCACGAGGATCTGGCCATTGAACGCGGCGGCAGTCAGCAGGACCGAGCTGGCGATGACCGCGATCCCGGCCGAGGCGCCGTCCATGTTGTCCAGGAAGTTGAACGCATTGACGATCAGGACGATCCAGAAGGCCGACAGCGCGGCGGTCACGAGCCGGCTCTCGATGAAGAACTCGACGCGAACGTCGCCGAAGAACGCCGCGATGCCGGCAACGACGAACTGGACCGCCAGCTTGAGGAAAGGGCCCAGGGCCCGCCTGTCGTCGCACAGTCCCATGATGAAGAGGGCTGTGGCGCAAAGTAGGATGACGAACAGTTCATCCGATCGACGGAGGAAATCCGTCGGGTTCAGGCCGGTCTGCTCTGCCAGCCACGGAAGATGGCCTGGGGCTACGAGGAACCGCACCGTCGCCCCTGCGCCGATCAGAAACGTCGCAAGCGTCAGGAAGATGGCGATACCCCCCCCCAAGGGGATGATGGTGCGGTGGTACCGGTCGGCCTTCGGGCGGGCGACCAGCCCGATTCGGGGTGTGAGGCGCTTGACCCCAGCGGTCAGGATCGCCGAGAGCGCGAACGAACCGATCAGCATCGCTACTGCCAACGGGACGAGCATTGATCTCCTTGGATGCTAGAAGCTGGAGGCGGCTGGCGGGAGGGGGCACCTGCCCGTTGTCCGCGGTCAACAGCCTTCATTTCTCTCAATTGTTCCACCAGCCTGGATCGCACGAGGGAGAGAAACTCGTGGTACTCCCGGCGATAGTAGTCCGGAAACGTGTAGGGCATTGTCCGCCATCGGCCCTTGTCGAAAACGAGAGTCACCTCGGCGTACATCCGCATGCCGATGTAGATGCGATGGGCGAAATTCTTCGTCGAAGCCAGGATCAGCTTCGACGGCTCGATCACGCCGGGATCCAGGTTCACCGGACGCGGATAGGGCGTGGCGAGGGACGCCGCCAGTTGCTGCTCGATCTGATTGGTTTTGTGCTTGATCGCGGCCAAGTCGCCGGGGTGGACCAACTGCGAGAGGCTGACGAACTGACGCAGGACGTTGGGCCCGATCTCCTTGGCGTAGTAGTCGGTCTGATCGAAGGTCCAGGCCTCGCTTGTGAAGTCGGCCGCTCCCAACGATGCGAGCACGCCGTCTCTGGCGGCGGCAAGGCACCGTTCATCCGAGGCCAGAATGCCGACGATCAACTTGACCGGCTTGGGTTCATTCAGTTCCCACATTCGGTGCGACAGTATACCGGGAGCCCGCGGCGAAATCCAGTGACGCGACGGCTAGGAATTGTCTTCGCCGAGCCATCTGGCCGCCTGCGTGGCGATGTCCTCGAAATCCGTAGGAGGCGATTCCCCTGGCCGGGGATTCGCCGAGGGCCTGCCGAGGGGATCGTCCACAAGCGGCCCATAGCGAGAGATCGCTTGGCCTCGGATGTATTCCATGATCGCCCCGAAGTGGCACGCCGGTTCGATCCGCTTGGTTCGCTTGTTGTCGCCGCGGACGATTCGGAGGATTTCCTTGCGTTCCCATTCCTTGGGCTCGATCTCGAAACGGATCGAGAAGCCTCGTTCTGCAATCGCGGATAGCGTCGGCACCGGATATTCTTGCGGCGAGGCTTCGTCGCATTCGTGCAAGCCGGGGATCAGCCACGGCGTGATAGCTCCGTCGTCCAGCCCGACGTCGACATGCCTCTTGACGATCCGGCAGGACCAGAGCCTGCCGGTGAACCACCAGTTGCGAACGGCCTCGGCGGCCCGGTAGGCCGCGTCTTCGGGCTGGAGACCGAGGCTCTGGAGTTCCGCCTTCATCAGTTCGGTCATGGCCTTTTCGTATTCGCGGTCCGGGTCCCGCAAGGCCGCGGCGGCGATCCTGCTACCCAGGAGATTCGAGTAGTTGTCTTCCCAGGAGAAGGCGGACTGATACTCCGGCCAGATCCCGATCCCTCGGTACCCGAACCAGGTCAGAATCTCGTGCCAAGTGCCGCAGGTGAACGCCAGGTACTGGGCCAACTCGATGGCGATCTCGCGCGCCGTGGTTTCCCTGACAGCGCCGGCGAGGTCCCCCCAGGCGGCGGGATACGCGATCTGAACGTGGTATCGCGACGGTTCCCACATGCGGAAGGAGAATTCGGTGCGATTCTCCAGGAGGGCATCCTGGAGTCGGGAGGCCAGATAAGCGGTCCAGTCGGCGATCTTCCGCAGGTGCGTGATGTCGATATGGCCGCCCCGACAGGTGTAGACGATCCCGTTGCGCTCCGAGCCGTTGAAGCGGTACGAATGGTCCCCCAAGGCGAACGGGTCGGGATAGCGCACGCCCATCGTGGAACTGGGAAGGCAGGCGATGCGCCCGCGAGGAGTGGAGCGAGCCTGTCTGCCGCTCAGGAACCTCGCTTGCACACAGTCGGCCCAGAAGGCCAGGACACAAAGGCCCAGAACGAACACGCCTCGGCTTTCCCGTGACATGACACCCACCACGACCAGCCATCCAACACATACGAACCGATGTCTGCGAACGTCGCTATTCTACCAGGTTCTCCTGGCGGACGGAAGGTAAAACAGGTCCGCGAAGAGCCGGGCGACAGGAACCATGCCCGACTCCTGTCGCCTGGGTTGGGGTTCATTCCCGCAATCGACGGTCCGGTTGGATCAGACGTCGCAGATCCGAGCCGCATAGGTCAGCGACTCCAGCGGATCTCGCTTCGGCACGAATTCGTGGGCGACGTAGCCCTTGTAGCCGGTGTCGGCGATCGCTCTCATGATGGCCGGGTAGTACAGCTCCTGCGTCTCGTCGATCTCGTTCCGCCCGGGATTGCCGCCGGTGTGGTAGTGGCCGATGTAATCCTTGTTCTTGCGGATTGTGTCGATGATGTTGCCTTCCATGATCTGGGCGTGGTAGATGTCGTACAGGATCTTGACCCGGTCCGACCCGACCCGTTTGCAGACCTCGACACCCCAGGCCATGTTGTCGAACATGTAGTCCTTGTGTCCGACGCTGTTGAGGTACTCCAGGATGATGGTCACTTTCTTCTGCTCGGCGTACCCGACGATCTTCTTGAGGGCCTCGACGGCGTTCTCGATGCCGACGTCGTCCGGAATGCCCCGGCGGTTGCCGGAGAAGCTAATGACGTTGGGGAACCCGGCCTCGGAGGTCGCGTCGATGGATTCCCGCAGCTTGGCCAGGCACATGTCGTGATATTTCTTGTCGGCCAGGCCGTCGGTCAACGGGTGGCTGTTGACCATGGAGACCACCAGGCCGTACTTCTTGACCGTGGCGAACGAATCCGGCCCGAGCAGGTCGATGGCCTTCAGTCCCAGCTTCTGGCACACCTGGCACAACTCGTCGAGCGACCACTTGCCGTAGCACCACTGGCTGACGGACTGGACGATCCGGCCCTTCGTCGCGACACACTCGATCTTGTCGAAGTCGATCGTCGCGGCGGAGGCGAGTTGTCCGGCGACGGTCCCGGCGGCCAGCAGCGAGGCGCCGCGGATCAGGTTTCTGCGTGTCATCTTTTCGCCCTTCATCGGTCTTCTCCTTTTGGATGGAAGCGTAGAAGCGTGAACGCATGCAAGCGTTCCTGCTTCCGCATTCCTATGCCTTGACTCGTGCCTTGAGGGAATTCACCAACTCGATGACCTTCTGCGCCGTCTCGGCGATCGGGGTCTTGACGCCGTCCTTCTCGGATCGCAGCTTGACCTCGACGTTGCCCTCGACGACGGACTTCTTGCCGACGGTGACGCGGATCGGGATGCCGATCAGGTCGGCGTCCTTGAACTTGACGCCGCCGCGGAGGTCGCGGTCGTCCAGGAGCACGTCGATGCCCGCCTCGGCGAGCTTGTTGTACAGATCGTCGGCCACGCGCACGACGTCGGGGTCGTCCTGGTTCACCGGCGTGACGATCACTTCGAACGGCGCGATCGAGATCGGCCAGACGATGCCGTTCTCGTCGTTGTAGAGCTCGATGGCCGAAGCCAGAATGCGGTTGATGCCGATGCCGTAGCAGCCCATGAGGCAGGGGTGCAGCTCGCCGGCTTCATCCTTGAAGTTGGCGCCGAGCTTCTTGCTGTACTTGGTCCCGAGTTTGAAGACCTGGCCGACCTCGATGCCTTTCTTGAACTGCACCGGGACGCCTTTGTGCGTGTCGCCGGGGGCGGCGAAGCGGACGTCCGCCACGATGACGTTCTCGCCCTCAAGCGGGAAATCCCGGCCCGGGACGACGTTGCGGGTGTGGTAGTCGGTCTTGTTCGCGCCGGTCACGCCAAGCGCCATCGCCGCGACCGCGTGGTCGATCACCATCTTGGACACGCGACTCGACAGACCGATGGGGCCGGCGAACCCGACGTTGGCGCCGGTCGCCTTGCGGATCGTTTCCTCGTTCGCCAGCTCGACGTGAACGCCGCCGAGCACCTGGGCCAGCTTCTCGGGATTGACGTCGTGATCGCCGCGGACGAGCGCCGCGACGGTCTGGCCTCCGGCGTCGAAGATGAGCGTCTTGATCATTCTCTTGGGCTTGGTTTTGAGGAACGCGCAGACCGCCTCGATGCTGCCGACGTTCGGCGTTTCAACGTTCTCGGGAGCCGGAATCACGCCCTTCACAGGCTCCTTCGGCAGCGGATCGACCTCGGCCTTCTCCAGGTTGGCCGCATACGAGCCGTCGGCGGTGAAGACGATCGTGTCCTCGCCGGCGGCGGTGGGGATCGTGAACTGGTGGGAGCCGGAGCCGCCCATCTCGCCCGTCTCGGCCTCGACGATCACGTACTCCAGGCCGCAGCGCGTGAAGACGCGGCAATACGCGTCGTACATCGCCATGTACGACTTGTGCAGGCTCTCCGGCGTCGCGTCGAAGCTGTACGCGTCCTTCATGATGAACTCGCGCGACCGCAGGGCGCCGAACCGCGGTCGGAACTCGTCCCGGAACTTCGGCGTGATCTGGTAGAGGTTCACGGGCAACTGCTTGTACGAATTGATCTCGGAGGCCGCGAGGAACGTGAACACCTCCTCGGCGGTCGGGCCCAGGACGTTCCACCGCTCGTGGCGGTCTTTGACGCGGAACATGGTCGCGCCGTAGTCTTCGCTGCGACCGGTCTGCTGCCAGAGTTCCAGCGGCTGAAGGCAGGGCACCATGATCTCCTGGGCCCCGGCCCGGTTCATCTCCTCGCGGACGATGTCGATGATCTTCTTGAGCGTCCGCCAGCCGAGCGGCAGGTACGTGTACGTGCCGCTGGCGACCTTGCGGGCCAGGCCTGCGCGGATCATCAGTTGATGGCTGGTGATCTCGGCCTCGGCAGGGACCTCCTTCACCGTCGGTATGAACATCTGGCTATATCGCATGTGCCTTATGCTCCTTGGTTAGTATGGACCACCTAAACTCAGAAAGAACCTGTCTTTGTAGCCGAAACCTCGTCCAATTGCAAGCGGCAGCCGCAAATCGCGGGCGCGCGACGCGGAGCGACGGCGGGTCGTCCCTCGATTGCGGCCGGCGGCTCGGGCTGGACCGCGTCATGGGGACACGGCGACGACCTTGAGCCGGTTCAGGCCGCCGACCTGGTTGTCTCCGGCGCAGTAGGCCAGGAGGATGCGGTTGTCGACGAACGCGATGGCGGTGTAGCAATACCAGCCGTCGGGGTTGTTCTCGATGATGCGCGACGGGCTCCAGGTCCGGCCTTCGTCCTTGCTGATCGCCAGGCACAGCGGGGTCCGTTTGCTCTTGGGATACGGGTGCAGGCCGGAATGGTCGTTCCAGATGCACAGCAGTTCGCCCGTCCAGGGGATTCGCTCAATGGATGCCGGGCTCAACGGCGAGGCGAGTTCCGACGGTTCCGGCTTGGTCCAGGTCTCGCCGCCGTCGGAGGAGTAACAAAGGTACTGGCTGCCGGCGTCGGTTCGGATGAACATCATCAGCCGACCATCCTTCAACTCGACCACGCCGGGCTCCTGGAGAGTGACCCGCTTGCCGTCTGGGGCGAAGCCTTTGAACGTGTCCCTGCTGCGTCGCCAGGTTCTGCCGTTGTCGTCGGAGAGATAGCACATGTCGATCGCGGCCCAATCCCGCGGCTTGCCGGGGCCTTGATGCCAGGCCACCGGCAGGACCAGCCGGCCCGATCCCAACTGAACCGCGCGGTCGTTGTTGAGCACGTAGTAGCCGACCTCGTCCGTGATGCAGCACTTCGGCTCGCTCCAGGTCTTCGCCTCATCGGTCGAAAGGCACATCATGGGGCGACAATCCTCCTCGGAGGTCTTGCGCAGATAGAAAAGGGCGATCTCTCCGCTTGCCAGACGAAGCAGCGAAACGGACATGACGTTCATGCCGCCCGTCCGCCGGACGATGATGGCGTCCTCGCTCCAGGTCTTGCCGCGGTCCGGCGAGATCCGCATGGCCAGGTCCGCCGCGGCGTCGTCATCGCCGCCGCCGGTGAAGCGGGTGTAGATCAGGCAGAGCCGCCCATCTTTCAACTCGATGAGGCCACCCTCGGAATTGCGGGGATTTCCCGGACCCGGGTCAATCGTCAGCAGAGTCTCGATGGACGGACTTGCCCCCGTGATTACAGATATGTCCTGATCGCCGTGAATCGCAATCGTGTCGACGCCATCGCCTCGCTGCACAAGCACTTTCATCGTCTTTCCGATCCGTTCGATCTGCATGCCCGTGACGCTGGGCTTGCCGCCGCCGGCGACAGGCTCCAGAACCGCTGCAAACTGCGTGTCTCTGCCTTTCCTGCCGACGATGGCCATGGGTACGCGGTCGGTCACCGATCCGCCGACGCCGTCGCCGACGGTCACTGTCGTGTCTGGTCCGGCGGCCATCGTCAAGTGGAGTGAAACCTTGGCGTCGTCGAATCGGATGCGGACGGTGTCTGCCGTCATGCCTTGTTTGGCGTTCTGAATGTATGGGCCGCCGGAGAGCTTGCCCGCCAGGTTCGCATCGCTCGCGGCTGTCTGGCAAAGGGCTTTCTGCCCACGGTTGTGATAGACCCAGTCGAATTGGTGTTCGGCGTCGCTGTGAAGCTGGTCCAGAACGAGCAGGTAGGAATCAGTCAGGACGAGCCGCCGGGTGTGCTGGACGCCCGGATAGGCTTCGTCGCAGCGGGCGGCCGCCGTCGCATAGTCGTCTTCCTGCGCAAAGTGCACGAGCTTGCCGGCTGCGGGCTGCTGGCTCTTGCCGTCGACGAGTACCGCGTTGTGCGAGATCGTGGCCTTGTACCAGTTCGTGTGGATCGGCAGGCGATACGCCTGGCTTCGGGCCCGGCCCGGGTCGACGCCCAGTTCCTCGTGGAAACCGTAGAAGACGAAGCTGAGTTTGTCGAAGTGCCCGTGGAAGCCGCCGTAGGGGCCGAAGGTCATCGCGGCGGTCAGGCCGGCAGGGCCGTTTGTTCGCAGAATCGCGTGGCCGGCGTCCTCGACGAGGCGGCTGGCCAGGGCAGGGGGCTCGGCCGTGACGTCGGTGGGTCGGCCCAGGAGAATGCTCTCGAAGTTGGGCCGGGGACTGAGCAGCGAGAGGATCTGCGAATCCTCGTATGCGTGATAGGCGGGCTCGAACGAGCGGCCCACGCCCTTGACGGAGGAGCCTGTGTCGTCGCCGAAGCGGGGCAGCATGCCGTCGGCCATCGTGTAGTGGATCGGCAGGGTGAACATGGCTTTGAGCCGTTCGTCCGACCACAGGCTGATGTCCAGCCGTCGCGCGGTCTCGGCGATGTTGACCAGTGCCTGGAGCGTATAGAAGTGGTAGCCCCACGAGTTCTCATACCACATGCCTTCCTTCGAGACGGAGACCTGCATCTGGTAGAAGAAGCCGTTCTGCGGATCGGTGATGGCTCTGTGCACCCAGACAGGGTCCTGGACCAGGGCGCCGCCCCAGATCATCCCGGCGTTGTGCCAGGTCTGCCAGTTGTTCTTGCCGGTGCGGTTCTTGTCGATGTTCCGCAGCATGGGGAGGATGAGGTGCTCGCGGATCTTCTGGTGGTCGGCGGCGGTCAGCGCGTCGCTGTCGTGGATCAGGTCGTAAGCCGGGCCGATCTCCGTCGACAGGCAGACCGCCTCGTTGAGCGTCTGCTCGTAGATGTGGCCGCCCGAGCGACTCGGCGGATTCTGTGGGCTGGAATTGCTGTGGTAGGGATACTGCTCGTACCGCTCGGCGTATCCGAGCAGGACCTTGGCGGCGTAATCGGCGAACCGCTTGTCGCCGGAGACGGCGTAGGCCCAGGCCGCGGTTCGCATCTGCCTGAGATTGCGGCTGTGCTCGCGGCTGAAGATCACGTCGTCGTACGGCGGGCCGGAGTAGGTTCGCCCGCACTTGGGGCACTGATGGTGCGTGGCGTCGATCGTCTTGAGAGCGATCTCGCATTTGTCGCACTGGTACCACTGATTGTGCTGCCCGCCGCGAGGGGGGAAACTGACCGGCTCGTCGAGGAACCGTTCGGCCTCCTTTTCGAATGCGGCGACGACGTCGTGTTCCTCGCCTTGGCCGCGATAGGCCTGGCGGACTCTTGCGAGTTCCTCCGCCGTGCACGCCAGATAGGGATGGGCTCGCTCCGGCAGGACCACCTTGATCTCGGGCTGTGCGACGCCCCGGCCTGCCAGCAGAAGGCACATCGCTGTTGTCAGAAGGGCGGTTCGAGGGATGGGTCGAAGGAGCGGGGTGCGTACGGACGTTGCGTTCATTGGGTCCTCCCGGGTTCACGGTATTCAAGTTCCCGCCCAGGATACCCGCCCGGGGCCGATCGATCAAATCCAATGTCCCTCGCCAAATAGGGGCGGGTCTTTTCTCGACCCCGTTTTGCGGACCGGGTCAGGACGCTGACGCAGACCGGGCGACCGCCCAGCGGAACTTGGCCGATGCGCTGCGAGGGTTGTCGCGGATTTCGCGGCTGCCTGGTACGACGACTTCGCGGGCCGTCGATTCGTAGACCCCGCTGCGGTATCCGTCGCGGAAGGCGTGCTTGACGAGGCAGTCCTCGCCGCTGTGGAAGCTGATGACGCCGATTCGCCCGCCGGGGCGCAGGCATTGGGGGGCCTTGAGGAGAAACGCCCTCAGAGCGCTGATCTCGTCGTTGACCAGGATCCGCAGGGCCTGGAAGGTGCGGGCGGCGGGGTGCAAAGAGCCGAGGCGATCTCGCTGTTGCCGCCAGGTCTCCGGGGTGAGACGTTTGGCGTCGAAGACCAGTTGCACGAGCTGGGAGGTCTGCGTGATGGGCGTCTTGGCACGCAGCTCGACGATCCGGCGGGCGATTCTCTCGGCGTCGGGCTCGTCGGCCAACTCCGAAAGCGCCTTGGCCAAGTCCTGTTCGGAAAGAGTCCGCAGCAGGTCGGCGCCGGTCCGCTGGAGCCGGTCGTCCATCCGCATGTCCAGCGGGCCTTCGCGCTTGTAGCTCAGTCCCCGTTCGGGGTTGTCGATCTGCATGCTGGAGACCCCGAGGTCGGCGAAGATGACGTCGACGCCGGCGAGGTTCTCCTGTTGCAGGACCTTGGCGATCCCGGCGAAGTTGCTGCGATGACAACTCACGGGCGCCCCGTCCTGGGAAAGCCGCCGGCCGGTGCGCTCCAGCTCCGCTCCGTCGATGTCCAGGGCGATCAACCGCCCCGTGGGCCCGATTCGCTTGAGGAAC
>JAAYVJ010000418.1 GCA_012517265.1 Planctomycetota bacterium
GCCCTGCCCTCTGGCCGTCAGGACGTAGGCGAAGTCGCGGTCGCACGAGATAGCCAGCCCATCGTCCGGCAGACTGTAGAGCGAGACCAAGTAGCCTGCCACACACGCCGACAACTCCCGCTTGCGCAGGACCAGCACGACTCCATCGCAAGTCAGAGCGACGTCTCGAATGTCGGGACAGGGGTCGATCAGCAGGTTCTCGATCTTGTTGGTCTTAGGCTCGTAGCGAATCACACCGCCAGGCGTGGTGGCGTAGACCGAGCCCGGCCCATCGACCGCAATCCCGGCGGACAGATCCAGGTCTGCTTGCGCTGCCTGCTCCTTGCTGATCCGCACCTGTGGGCCCGCCGTCTGGCAGCCTGCCGCCAACAGACCGATTGTCGCCAGGAACGCCAGTCCGATCGCGATTGTCTTCATTTGCCAAGCTCCTTTTTGCCCTTGCACAGCGGGCACCGGATCGGTCTGCCGTGGCAATCCGGGCAGGTGACCTTCCCCGTCCCGTGGCATTTCCCACAGTTGACCATGCCCGTGCCGCCGCAGCGACTGCACTGGACGGTCCCGCTGCCGCCGCACCTGTGGCAGGTGACCTTCCCATCGCCTCCGCAGGCGCCGCACTCCCCGCCGCTGCCGCTGCCGCCGCAAGTGCCGCAGGTCTGTGTCTTGGGGACCTGGACTGTGTAGTAACGGGTCTCGCGGCGCGTCTCATACACCGGGTTGCCGTTCGAGTCGAATCCGGCGCTGACGAGCACCGGCTCCTCGCGGCTCTGCATCTCGGATTCGTATACGGTCACTTGCCCGCTGCCGTGGCACGTCGAGCATTTCAGTGTGCCGGATCCGCCGCACCGGCTGCACGTTTCCAAGCCGGTCTGCTGGCAGTTGGTGCAGATGAGTTCGCCGCCGCCCTCGCACCGGCTGCAAGTGAACTTCAGCTTGCCGTTGCAGTTCGGGCAGACGACGGACCGGGTGTTTCCGCACGTCGAGCAGTCCATCTCTCCTTTGGCCGAGCAATAGGGACAATCGACCGGCCTGGTCAGCAGCTTGGCCAGTTTGGCCGAGTAGCCGGCGATGGATGAGGACAGGGTTTTGCCGCCTCGCACCAGACCGTGCACTTTCACCGGGGCCGAGACTTCCGCCTCCACGCCCACGGACGCCTCGGCCAGCTTGCCCCAGGTCTTGGGCGTCTTGATGAAATCGTACCCCGCGGATACGCTCAATTCGCCCTCGGTGTTGTAGCCCAGGGCCCCCTTAATCTGGTACAGCTCCGCCGAGAGTTCCGCGCTGCCGGAGGCTTTGCCGCCCTCGTCTTCCTTGGGCTGGCCCCACGTGCAGGAATGGAACTGGTACGACCCGGCGATTGTGGCCGGACCAGCCTCGAAATCCGCTGTGATATCCGCGCAGTCTCCGACCAGCCATTTGTTGTCGCTGGCAGCGTAGCTGACGCCTGCCTTATAGGAAGCGCCGAGGAAAGAGAGCGCCTTGGCCTGGGCCCCGACGGTGAACGACACGGACGGTTCGCCTATGGACAAGCCCAGTTTCGCGTCGGTCGGAAAGGGCAGCGGGATGTCCAAGCGAACCGTCGGAGGCTCTTCCGCGGTCTGGTTCGTCGATGTCGGCGGCGGCGGCACCTTCAGCTTCTGATAGAACTGTCGCCACTGCTTTCGCTCGTTCTCCTGCCGCTCCCTGAGCATGGCGCTCTGCCAAGCCATGAACCTGGCGCTTGCGTCGTCCAGGTCCTTGGCATGGGACCAGTCGGCCGGCGTCGAGGGCGGGTTCTGCTCCGCCTCGGCGAGCGCGGCTTGCGCGGCCTTGAGTTGATCGACGGCGCTCGGAGCGGCGTTCTTGGCCTTGGCACGGCAAACCGCCGGTGTCAAACCCAGGATCACCGCCAGGCAGCCGGCGGACAAGAGGAATCTCCCATAGGAATCGTGCGATAATGCGTTCACTTCTTTTTCCTCGATCCTTCCACCTGACAGACCAGGAACAGATCGAGTGCATCACCGACGACCGGGGTGAGCTTGCACTGGATAGCCCTGACCGTGTTGATTTGCGGCGGGAGCGCAATGAATTCCGAGTCCCCCGAGCGGTCCGGCGGAATCAACGCCGCCATGCTGTTCATTTGACGGGACGTCGTGATCGTGAAATCGCCGGTGTTGCGAAACTCCAGCGCCAGTGGCCGGCTCGGATCGGGCTGTGCCATGCGCATCTCGAAATGGCCCCAGCGTTTCGTGTCGTGCAGGGTGACCCAGTTCTCTGACACATCGAACCAGTCCCCTTGCACGTGGGCCTCCTTCAGATCGAAACTCTTCAGTGCCTCCAGGACCTTCGGATCGGTCTCGATTCGATCCGGAGTCCCCAACTCCTCCGGAGTCAACACCTTGACGCGTACGGAGAAAGCCTGTCCGGCGAGCTTGCCCGGGTCTGTCAGAGCCTGGCCCTCGGGCTCCCGCGCCACCGGATTGGGCATCCAGCCGTGGACGCCGAACAGCATGACCGATTGTCCGACCCAATAGATGCGGCCCCACGGCGTCTCGTAATAATCGTTCAGATTCGCCGGTTCCGGCACTTCCCTGCCTTCGTACGACAGCTTGCCGTAGTAGCCTTCGCTCCGCGTGCCTTTCAGGCGGGTTGCGTATTCGTAGGTCCACGGTCCGGACTGATGCGTTCCGTCCTTGGTCACATCGAGTTGCGGACGTGCGGCGTCTTGCCGGTGGCACCCTGAAGCCCCGATCGCCAGAAGCAAGATGCCCTCAACCAGGCCCAAACCGATTCTGCCGGCACGAACGAGATGCCGAGTACGATGATGATGCGACATGAATCCTCCCGATCCTGCGCTCCAACCGGAGAACTTCAACGCCCGGCGCACGCCGCGCCCGACTGCGCAGGACTATCGGAGAACAGAGGCGAATTTCATCAGAGATACTCAAGCCGAAATGCAAGGTGCGATAATCCCGCGCATGCCCAGACAGATCCTACTGCGTGTTTTTGAACTGTTCGTAGAAGACCATGGCCGGCGAGCCCGCGAAGCTGATGCCCATCCAGGCGGCCTCGTCGATCTCCGCCTCGGAGAAGCCCTTGCTTCTGGCGTTCTTGAGGTGCATCTTCAGGCATGGCTCGCACCGCAAAGCCACCGACAGGGCCAAAGCCATCGCCTGCTTCGTGTAAGCGTCGAGACCGCGAGGCGAGTTGACGGCGCCGAGAAATTGCTTGAATGCGGCCTTGATCGGGTCCACGGCCGAGCCCGGTTGGCCGGGCGTCGGCGACGATGCGACCGCGTCGGCGCAGCAGGGAAC
>JAAYVJ010000419.1 GCA_012517265.1 Planctomycetota bacterium
GGGTCACGTCGCCATATGTCTGTAGTTGCTGATTCCAACGGCGAGGAAGACGAACAAGAGTAGGCCGTAATAGGGCAACGCCATCCATCGCCAGACCAGGGGATCGCTGAAGGTGCCCAGACGCGGTGTCTGCTCGTTCAGATTTCGACAGAGACCGCGGAGAAACCGCGGAGAGGGGACCCGTTCAGAGAACTGGATGAGCAGAACCGGCGCCAGCAGCAGAGTGTAGACCGCCATGAAGAACCCCTTGCCCATCCAGCACATCGGATTGCCCCGGCGGTCGACCATGGTGTGCAGCGTGCCGGGCAGGACCGCCGCGAAGTACACGAGGGCGATCAAATATGTAACGGAACACAAGAGGAACAGACCGATCTGCATCCGCGACAAAAGGCTACGACGATCCATGGGTACCTCCTAACATCCAGGGCACCTATTCCACCACGACCGCAGTGCCGTAGGCGAGGATCTCCGCGGCGTGCGCCGCCACCTCGCTCGTCGAAAACCGCAGTCCGACGATCGCATTGGCGCCGAGATTCCGGGCCTCCTCGATCATGCGGTCCAGCGCCTGCTCCCGCGCCTCGCCCAGCAGTTTTGTATATTCGCAGACTTCGCCTCCGACGAGGTTGCGCAGGCCCGCCAGGATGTCCTTGCCGATGTGCCGGGCGCGGATCGTGTTGCCGCGCACCAGGCCCAGGTGCTTGACGATGGTCTTTCCGGTGATCGTATCTGTCGTGGACAGCAGCATGGCATCATCTCCTGACGTCTTTGTACCGGTCCCGGCTCCAGAAGTAGATCCGCTCCCGCAGGACCGACACGAACAGTATAACCACACCGCCCAGCAAAGCCAACAGGCCGATCTTCAGCAGCGCCCCGAGGGTCGGATCGACGATCAGGTGCTCGATGAGCTGAAACCCGCCGTAGAGCAGCAGGGCGATCGCCGCCACCGAGAACAGGATCCACCCCGTCCCTCGCTCGACTCGATTGTACACGTTCCCCCAGTACTGCTCCCACACCCGGTCCTCCGGCTCAACGAAGGCGACGCAATCCGTCATCTGCTTGAGCCTGCGGAACTCCGCCAGGTCCCGCGTGCAGTCGGCACAGGACGCCAGATGGCCCTCGAAGGCTCGCCGTTGTTCTTCGTCCAGTTCGTTGTCCAGGTAGGCCATCATGGAATCTCTGTAATGCTGGCAGGTCATGACATCTGACCTCCTTTCGTGGGCTCCCCGGGGCCGCGCGCCGGGGCACCTCTCTCTTCGTCCAAAATCTCTTTCAATTGCTGGCGGGCGTAAAACAGGCGGCTCGTCACCGTACCCCGGTTGCAGAAGAGCATCTTGGCCATCTCGTCGTACGACAGGTTCCGGAAGTGCCGAAGCAGGATCACCTCCCGGTGCTTGTCGTCCAGCCTGCTCATGGCTTTCCAGATGCGGTCCTTCGCCTCGTTGCGCTCCGCGATCGCCTCGGGCTCGAACGAGTCGGCGCCCTGAGGCTCGGGACACCCGCATTGCGTGTCGTCCAGCGAGCTGGCCCGCCGGATCCGTTTCTTCCGCAAGTGGCTGAAGCACAGGTTCCGCAGGATCTGGTAGAACCAGGGGAAAA
>JAAYVJ010000420.1 GCA_012517265.1 Planctomycetota bacterium
CAAGCCGACAGACACGCCGGAGAGGCTCGATCACGACAACATCGCCAAAATCGTCCACGGCCTTCACATGGCGTTGAGCCAGGAACAGCCCCCCCGCCGTCGTCGCTCCGGACGGCCAAGTCGCGGGCATGCCCGGTCCGCGTGCGGGTTGAACGCCGGCTATCGTTTGGCCCTGGCGCGATCGGCGGCTTTCTTGAAGCCCTGGGCGGCCCGGCGGATGATCGCCTCGTCCATGCAGTAGGTCAGGCGGAAATAGCCGGGCAGGCCGAAGCCGCGTCCCGGCACCGCGAGGATTCGCTCGTCCAGGAGCAGTTGGCAGAATTCCAGATCGTCCAGGTTGCCGGGCGCCTTGGGGAAGAAGTAGAACGCCCCCCTGGGCAAGGCGAACTCGACGCCGGCATCGCGAAGCACATCCGCCATGGCGTCCCGGCGGCTCTTGTAGATCCCCACGTCCACCGTGACGCCCAGGGCCGCTTCGACGAGACGCTGGCCGATCACCGGGGCGTTCACGTAGCCGAGGATCCGGTTGCACAAGATCAGGCCGGCGATCAGTTCATCGCCTTGCGGCATCGCGGGATTGACGGCGATGTACCCGACGCGCTCGCCCGCCAGCGACAGGCTCTTCGAGAAGGACCCGACCACCACGGCGAACGGATACAACGGCAGAACGGGCGGGACTTCGACCGCGTCATAGGCCAGGAACCGGTACGGCTCGTCGGAGACGAGGTAGATGGGCCTGCCGGACCGTTCGCTCGCGCGGGCCAGGACGGCCGCGAGCCCCTTCAGTTCCTCCTGGCTGTAGACCGCGCCCGTCGGATTGTTCGGGCTGTCGATGAGAACCACGCGGGTCCTGGGCGTGATGGCCGCCTCGATCGCGGCCAGATCCAGCGAAAAACCCGGGAGCCTGGACGGGACCGGGACCAGCTTGCCGCCGTAATTGCCCACGTAAAATCCGTACTCGACGAAGTAGGGGGACGGACAGACGACCTCGTCGCCGCGTTCGAGGACGGCCCGGAACACCACGTTCAGCCCGCCGGCGGCTCCAACCGTCACAACGACGTGCGACGCGGAGACCGGGACCTGCTGCTCGCGCGCCAGGTATTCCGCCAGCCGCTGGCGGGTGGAAGGCAAACCCGCGTTGGGCATATAGCCCAGCGACAGAGGCTGCCCCACAGCGTCGGCCAGACTCCGCAGAGCGGTCGCCACCGGCGGCACGGGCGGCAGATCGGGATTGCCCAGCGTGAAGTCGCAGACCTGGTCGGCCCCGAACTTCTGCTTGAGCTCGATTCCCGCCTCGAACATGCGTCGAATCCAGGATGCGTTCTGGATGCTCTTGCCGATCTCCTCGCTGATCACCTGCATCGTCCGTCCTTTCCAGACATGGATCGCCTTGCCGCCGGGACACGCGCCCCCGGCGGGCCCATTGTACCTGAACCCGGCGTCGAATCCAACGCCGCGAATCCGGGCGTCGTTACGTGCGCGCATCCCCGCGTGGAAATCGAGCTTTCGCCCGCGGCCAGGACATCGTATAATCTTGCCTCGCCCCCGACCCATCCGCAGGGTCGGGGGACTTTGTGCAGCAAGCTGGGCAAGACAGGACCATGAGCTATTTTCGCGACAACGTGGAACAGACGGCGGCGTACACGCCGGGCTTTCAGCCCAAGGCGACCGACGTCGTCAAACTCAACACGAACGAGAATCCGTATCCCCCGTCGCCGGCGGTGATGAAGACGCTGGCCGAGATGCGCCCGGAGCAATTCCGGCGGTACCCCGACCCGATGGGCACCGCCTTTCGCGAGGCGGCCGCCGAGATCCACGGCGTGTCGCCCGACAACATCCTGTGCTGCAACGGCGGCGACGAACTGCTGGCCATGGCGATTCGGGCCATCTGCGACGAGCGTCGGGCCCTGGCCTACCCGGTCCCGACGTACACGCTGTACCCGGTCCTGGCCCGGCTGCACAACTGCCCGCTGATCGAGATCCCGTTCGACGCGGAGTTCAACCTGCCCGCCAAGCTCGCCTCCGCCGGGGCGGCCCTGACCATCGTGTGCAACCCGAACGCCCCGACGGGCAGTCTCATTCGCGTCGAGGAACTGGCCTCGCTGGCGTCCGAACTCAAGGGCGTCCTGCTGATCGACGAGGCGTACGCGGACTTCGCGGCTTGGAATTGCGTCCCGCTGGTCAAGGACTTCCCCAACGTGATCATCCTGCGGACGCTCAGCAAGGGCTACTCGCTGGCGGGCCTGCGGTTCGGGTACGCGATCGCGGACAAGGGGCTGATCGACGGGTTGCTCAAGGTGAAAGACTCCTATAATGTCGACGCGGTCGCTATTGCCCTGGCGACCGCCGCGGTCAAGGACCGGGCGTACTTCCAGGAGAACGTCGAAAAGATCAAGAAAGACCGGCGGATCCTGACCGACCAACTGCGGGCGATCGGCTTTGCGGTGCCCGAGAGCCACTCGAACTTCGTCTTCGCCCAGACGAAGAACGGCTCGGCCGCCCCGATCCAGGAGGAACTGGCCCGGCGGAACATCTTCGTGCGGTACTGGAACCAGCCGGGGATTGCCGATAAGCTCAGAATCAGCGTGGGCACGAAGGAGCAGAACGACCGGTTGATCGCCGCGTTGCGGGAGATCGTCGCTGGATAGGATATCGCTATGAGCCAGAGAATCGGACAGATCCATCGCCAGACCAAGGAAACCGACATCCGCTGCGAGATCAACCTCGACGGCGTCGGCGGCTACGAGATCGACACCGGCGTGGGCTTTCTCGACCACATGCTCACGCACCTGAGCAAGCACAGCCGGATCGACCTGACCGTCAAGGCCAAGGGGGACCTGCACATCGACGCCCACCACACGACCGAGGACGTCGGCCTGTGCCTGGGCGAGTGCCTGCTGGCCGCCCTGGCCGACAAGAAGGGCATCGCCCGCTACGGGCACAGCTCCGTGCCGATGGAGGACTCGCTGGCGAACGTCGCGCTGGACCTGTCCGGCCGGCCTGCCTGCGTGTACAACGCGCAGTACCGCTCGGGCAAGATCGGCGACTTCGACGTCGAGTTGATCGAGGAGTTCCTGCGGGCCCTCTCCAACAGCGGCAAGTTCAATCTGCACGTGAACGTCCCCTACGGCACGAACAACCACCACATCGCCGAGGCGATCTTCAAGGCCCTCGGCCAGGCTCTGGGCGCCGCGGTCCGGCTCGTCGGGACGGACATCCCCAGCACGAAGGGGCAACTGTGATCGAGGAATTCAAACCGCCGGAATACCGCGTCGGCATCGGCACCGACATCCATCGGATCGTCGAAGGCCGCAAGCTCATGCTGGGCGGAGTCCACATCCCCTACCCCGCGGGTCTGCTCGGCCACAGCGACGGCGA
>JAAYVJ010000421.1 GCA_012517265.1 Planctomycetota bacterium
GTCAGAACCGAACTGCTCCATCAGGGCGTTCGACGCCCCATACGGGAGAGATTCTACAGGCGATGGGAGACCGGCCAAAGGCAAAAATCGTCCCCGTCTTGCACCCGCATCCCGCCGAAGCTACAATGGAAGGCGGCGATGGATTCCCTGATGACTCCCCCGCTTGGGACGTCTGTACATCAGGAAGGTTTTTGTCTGGGAATCGGACCTGGGATGAGATCGGGAGAACTGCCATGAACCGAAGCGAAGCGAATCCGAGAACGACATTGGCGATCCTGCTCGGCCTGTGCCTGGCGCAAACCGCCGCGATAGCCGGCTTCGACCCGCCCATTTGGGACCCGAACATGCCCCGGTGGGACACTTCGCCATGGGAGGATCGCCTGGCAGCGAATAGGTACCGCCAGGAAGGAGCCGAGGTCGTCCCCTGGTCGCAGGAGATCGGCCTGCCGAGCCCGGGCAACGCCGCCATCTTGTACTATCAGGCGTTCCTCCTGCGTCCGCAGCCGGACGACGCCACCGCCCTGCAGATCAATGCCGTGCTCAAGGGAGGACTGCCCGATGACGTGATCCGGACCTACCTGGGCCGCTGCCGCCAGATGATCCACACCGTCGAGATCGCCTCGCAGTCGCCGCACTGCGAGTGGGCGATCCGGTATCTCGACACGAACGGATTCAGCCTCGCTGCTTTGGCAGGCGAGGTCCGCCAACTCGCTTTCGTCCTGAGTCTGGACGCCAGAACCTTGGGCGTCGACGGGCATTCCGAAGCGGCGTTTGCCCGCTGTCTGACGATCCGCCGACTGGCCCGTCACGTCGGCCGCGACACTCTCATCGCCTATCTCGTCGCGCTGGGCATCGATAGTGTGGCATGCCAAGCGATGCAATACGTCCTGAGCTGCACCCCGCCCGACGCTGATCTCCTTCTGAACGTGCGAGGCCGGCTCGCCGCGTTGCCCGACATGTCACAGTCCTTCAGGCAAGCCGCCCAGGCGGATCTGAACCTGATGCTGGAGTACGTCAAGAACGACAAGACTATGATTGAGTATCTGAGAGAGCAGTGGGCCGAGACCGCGGAGAGCCAGCCGGCCAAAGACGACGCCTTGCATCTGACCGATGAGGAAGTCCTCGCGACAGCGAAGGAATCCTCCGAACGCGTTCTGAACAGCGTTTTCCAGGTCATGGACAGCGAGATGCCCTACGATCAGAAATACGCGGAGATCGACAGGCGGATGATCGACGCGAGCCGCCGGCCGGGGATGCTCGTTGGCGTGACAACGCAGATGTGGAATCTGGGCGTCCGAGACCAGGCCGGATACAACGCCCTCAAGACCGCCCTGGAGATCCACCTGATCCTGGCCCAGACGGGCCAATTGCCCGAGGCGCTGCCCGCCTATTGCCCGAAGGACCCCTACAGCGGCCGGGACTTCGAGTACGAGGTCACCGACACCGGCTTCGTTCTTCGCTGCCGAGCCATGGACATCAGCGACAACAAGGCATGGCAATACGAGTTCAGCGTGCGGAAGTGACAGTCCCCGAGGAATCACGGAGGGCTCTATGCGATTTGCGACAATTGTCTGGATTGCTCTGATCGTCCTGCTGATCGGCGGGATCGTGTACGAGGTCCCCAATGTGGCGCTCAACCTGCGGTACCATCGCAACATCCTCGTGCCGGTCTGTGATAATATCGATCGGGCCGTGTCGGACAAGCTGATCGCCTCCGACCGCGAGGCGGGTGAAATCCTGCGGTACGCCCTCAAA
>JAAYVJ010000422.1 GCA_012517265.1 Planctomycetota bacterium
CCGAGAACGCCATAGAGCTTCAGCAGCTTGCGGTCCCATGGCTTTGTGTCGGTCTTACGTCGCCACAGCCCACGTTGGTTGAGCAGTTCGGGATTCGCGACCGCCACGCAAACCGCGTTGATCGCCACCCAGGCGAAAGTCATGCCGGCCAGCAGCCACAGACGCGGTAGATCCGCCCGCCCTGCCGCCGCGAACAGCAGCACGACCTGGATCCCGACGCCGAGAGCGCTCTTGCTCAGCAGGTTCCACCCCGGCCCACGGAGCCGTCCCTTGTGCGTGTCTTCGTGCTCGCTGCTTCCCATCTCTCGCCCTGAACGATCAGTGACTCCACACGACCGTCGGCGATCAGGCCGCTTCCGACAAACGGACAAACGATCCCAGCCGGGGACGGCCTAGCCGCATGATGCGACCGCCGTCCCCGGCCGGCACAGAAATCCGCAAACGACAATCCGAGATCGGGAGTCGGTTTGCCGTCACGCTTCTTCCACAACCTTGTAACCCATCGCCTCGGCCAGTGCGAAGATCGGCGCCTTGAGGTCGCCGTAGGCGGTGACGCGGTGCCAGCCCCACTGGTCCCACATCGTGAAGAGCTTCTCGATGTCGCCGACGGGCTCGACAGCCAGCTTGGTCCGGCAGGCCCGGTCGTCCGGGTCGTTGGCGACCGCCTTGCCCTGGTGGAACAGGATCTCCTTGCGGCCCTGGTCGATCTGGATCGTGGTGGTCAAGTAGCCCAACGGCAGGATCGAGCGGACCGAGGCTCCCTGGCGGTCCTCCGAGTGGGTCATGATCGTGAACGGATTGGTCGGCCCCTCCGGGCCGAACGCCTTGTTCGAGGCGACGCAATGGGCGTAGATGATCTGGCGTTTCGACGTGTCGATCACCGGATCGGAGATGTAGCCGGGCCGGCCCTGGGTCAAGGCGGTCACCGTGAGCATCGAGGCGGTCGAGCGGATGTCGCACTCGCAGGCGCCGACGAGGGCCTCGTTGTTCAACTCATGGAAGCCCAGACAAGGGTAGGCGTGGATGTGACCGCCGTAGAAGCCGCCGAGACAGTTGATCGTGATGGCGTTGGCGTTGTGCTTCTTGAGCACCGCTTTCATGCCCAGGTACATCGCGGCGGAGGTGTCGAGCGTCTCCTGCGACACTTCGATCACGTTGGCCGCGTTCCGTCGCCAGCGATTGGCGACGGCGCGAGACTCGTCCTTGTCCGCGGCCTTCCAGGCGTCGTTGACCTCGGCGAACGAGACCCACTCGGTCGGGATGCCGAAGATCGAGTCGGCCGGACCGGAGTTCTGATCGCGAACCGCCAGGATCCGAGAGGCCTTGAGCCGCTGGATGCAGTCCTGCGTCGAGACGCACTTCACCGGGTCCGGCGTGCAGGCCGCGGCGCCGCTCTGGGGCATCCGCGTCATCCGCACCTTGGCCGTCGCCAGGGCGAACTCGGCCGGCGTGCCGCCCTTGCGAACGATGTCGAAGCACTTGACCGCCTCGACCAGGTCCTCGAACCGCGAGGACGCGACGAAGCCGACGTTGGCCGTCCGGTTGCGGATCAGGCCCGCCGTGTAGACGAGGAATCCTCCGCTGCCGCCGAACTGGAAATCCACGTAGAGCGTCGGCTTGCCCGACTTGACGATCGTCTGGATCACCTGATTCCAGCAATTGAGCTGGGCGACGATGTAGCCGTCGACGCCGGCGGACGTGTCGGCGTCGAGGATCTTCTGCGTCTGCTCGGGACCGGTCGCCATCGACGAAACGAACTCGAACTGAGGGCACTGCGCGGCCAGACCCGTGGTCATCCGCTCCATCACCGGCTTGAAATCGAACCCGACGTTCGGCCAGTCCGGCCCGGGTTGCACCGGCGCGTGCAGTGCGTAGACGATTCGAATCCGCATCTTCCGCTCGCCCGAGGCCGCCCTGGCGGAGTTCGCCGCGGCCAGAAGGCCCGCCGCCCCCGCGCACGCCGCACCGCACCCGGCGGCCAGAAACTGCCGCCGATTCAGCCGGCAACATGCACATCCCGAAACCATCTCGTTCTTGTCCATAGTCATTCTCCGGAGATTGATGATTGTCAGTCTACAAGGACGAGCCCGAAATAGTTCGGGCATTGTTCTCTCGTTCGCACCACCTCGATCTCGAAACCCGCCCGCCGGACCGTCGAATACACGTCGATCCCGCAGGCCTCCATCGCCGGCCGGGCCTCGTCCGGATGGCGGCACTTGCCCGGTTCCAACGAGCACGCTCGACAGAACGAACACGGCCCGGCCCCCAGACCAAACGCCTTCCACGCCCCGCGTAGGAAAATCTCCCGCTCCAGTTCCACCACGACGACTTTCGGCTCGGCGTTGGGTGACAGGTGAATCAGAAGCGCACGCTGGTAGCAGTCCAGGACCCGCCGCATCTGCTCCGGCGTCGGCGTATGAGGCGGACAGACCATGCCCTGACCGTATCCGCTGCAACCGTACTGGCACTTGAGCCGCACCCACGCCGCGGTTTCCACCTCGGCCGCCGGGATCACCTTTGCGCCGATCACGCCCGGCTTGCCCGCCGCCAGCTCGCACAACGCTCGGTCCGAAAGCTCGGACTGCCCCGATGTCCCCCTGCTGCGTTTCATGCCACACCCGTTCAGAACCACGATCCGGTTGCCGCGACCACGCGGCCCATCTTACCCCGCCCCAATCCGACGGGCAAGCCCCAGTTCCCGCAATGCCGCAAGGCGTGGTCTTCCCCCCAACCGGCATCGTCCGTCGCCGGTCCTCCGTCCTTCGGAATCCCATGTCACGCCGCGATTTCCACTTTTTCCTTGTCAGTTTTTGCCTGTTCCCCTATACTAGGGCCAGCACAACGCGGCGGACGAACGACGAAAGAGAGGGAAATCGAGACGGGTCGCAGAGGTGTGAGGAGGTCCAGATCGGCCGGACGACGCCGGGATTCGCAGGACGCGTGAAGAGACGGATCATGCAGTGAGGTCGGGGTGGGAATCGACATCGTTCCGTCGGGCGTCTGTCCTGCGTGATTCTCTGAACGATCCATACGACCGGGCCGGCGAGCCCCGGAACGAAGGCCGCGGGAGGAAGTGAGTCGCCCGCGAAGGCTCTGCGTTCTCAGGCTGGATCGCGACACATGAAACGTGTCGCCCGCACGTGCGGGCGTGAAAAGAGACGCTGCAGTCGTGAAGGAGGATCGCCATGTGCAGAAGAGTCAGTACCGCAATACCCCTGATTGTTGTCCTGGCGGTGGCCCTCGCAGGCGTGTGCGACGCCGCTCTGGTGGGCTGGTGGAGATTCGACGACGGATCGGGCACGGTCGCCAAGGACAGTTCCCGCCTGGGCAATCACGGAACCGTCACCAATCCGGACTGGGTCCAGGGACAATACGGCGGCGCCCTGAACTTCACGGGGACGAACTACGTGGATGTCCCGGCGCAAAGCTGGTCCACCGTATCGACCCAGGCCACCGTGTGCTTCTGGGCATACGGGAATCCGTCTGCCCAACCCCAGGCGAACTTCATCTTTGGAGCCTTTTCAGACCCGGCCAACAACGACGCCAGGCGGATGAGCGCGCATGTGCCCTGGAGCGACGGCACGGTGTACTTCGACACGGGCGGTCCCGGCTATGACAGGATCTCGAAGGCCGCCGACCCGGCGCAGTACGAGGGCACGTGGACCTTCTGGACGTTTCTAAAGAACGCCGATACGGGCGACCAACAGATCTACATCAACGGCCAGTTGTGGCACAGCGGAACCGGCATGACCAAGACCATGGAGGGCGTCACCAAGTTCACGATCGGGACCAAGCCCAGCCTCGCCGAGGGATGGTATCAGGGGATGATCGATGATTTCCGTCTCTACGATGAAGCGTTGTCCGTGGAACAGATTCAACTGGCCATGACCGGGCGTGGTCCCGGCATAGAGCTCGCGTCGGACCCGGTTCCCGCCGATGGAGCGACCGATGTTCTGCGAGGCCAGGCCCTTGCGTGGAAGCCGGGGGCGTACGCCGAGACACACGACGTGTACTTCGGAACCACTTTCGAGGACGTCAACGAAGCCACCCGGGCCGATCCGAAGGGCGTGCTCGCCAGCCAGGGCCAAAAGGACCCCGCCTACGCCCCGGCGAGCCCGCTCGCCTACGGCCGGACCTACTTCTGGAGAATCGACGAGGTCAACGCGGCTCCCGACAACACGATCTTCAAGGGAACGACCTGGAGCTTCACCGCCGAGCCGTTCTCCTATCCGGTCACGCCTGTCGCAGCCACAGCCTCCTCTTCCGCAACGGGCATGGGTCCGGAGAACACCATCAACGGCTCGGGACTCAACGCCAACGACGAACACAGCACCGTGGCCACCCAGATGTGGACCACCAGCAGCCAGGGGCCGCATTGGATCCAGTACGAGTTCGACAACGCGTACAAGCTCGACAAACTGTTGGTCTGGAACTCCAACCAGGTGATCGAGCCCCTCGTGGGCTTCGGGGCCAAGGAGGTCGCGATCGAGTACTCCGCCGACGGCGCGACCTGGACGGCCCTGCAGGGCGTTCCCGAGTTCGCCCAGGCCTCCGGCGAGCCCGACTACAAGGCCAATACAACCGTCGAATTCGGCGGCGTGACCGCCAGGTTCGTCAAGCTGACGATCTCCTCGAACTGGGGCGGCGTCGCGCCGCAAACCAGCCTGAGCGAGGTGCGATTCCTCTATGTCCCGGTCCGCGCGTTCGGGCCCGATCCGGCCGACGGAGCTGCGGACGTCGGCATCGAGGCCACGCTCTCCTGGCGACCGGGCCGCGAGGCCGCCTCGCACGAGGTGAGCCTCGGCGCGGCGCCCGATGCCCTGGTCCCGGCAGGAACCGTGGCCGTTCCGAGTTTCACCCCCGAGCCCCTGAAGCTGGGGACGACCTACTACTGGCAGGTCAACGAGGTCAACCAGGCCCAAGCCGTCGCCACGTGGGCGGGCGACGTCTGGAGCTTCACCACGCAGGACTACCGCCTGATCGACGATTTCGAGAGCTACACGAATGACATCGAAGCCGGCGGGACCATCTTCCAGACCTGGATCGACGGCTTCGAGGTCGCCGAAAACGGCGCGACGGTCGGCCACATCGACGCCCCGTTCGCCGAAACCGTGGTAGTCCGAAGCGGCAAGCAGGCCATGCTTCTGAACTACGACAACAGCACGGCCAGCTACTCGGAGGCCAAGGCGAGCGTCGCGGATCTGCCGATCGGTTCGGACTGGACCGTCGGCGCTCCGGAAACGCTGGTGTTGTGGGTCTGCGGCGACCTGGGCAACGCGGCCGCCGACCAGTTGTACGTCAAGATCAACAACACCAAGGTGACGTACCCAGGCAGCCTGTCCGTGCCCATCTGGAGGCAGTGGAACGTCGCCCTGGGCGGCATCAAGGTCAATAGCGTCGCCACGCTGACCATCGGGGTCGACGGCAAGGGCGCCGGCCGGCTCTACGTCGACGACGTCGCGCTGTATCGTCAGGCCCCGGCCATCGTGGGACCGGGCCCCGGCGGCGACCCCAGCCTCGTCGGCCACTGGAAGCTCGATGAGACCGCCGGTCTGATCGCCGCAGACAGCAGCGGCTACGGCAACGACGGCACGCTCAGAGGCATGGCCGGCACGGAATGGAAGACCGGAATCCGCGGCGGCGCTCTGGAGTTCACAGGGACCGGCAAGTACGTCGATTGCGGCAACGACACCAGCCTGCGTCTGCGAGGCAGCGTGACGATTTCCGCGTGGGTCAAGATGAACGCCAACAACGCCGGCGCCTACATGGGCATCGGCGGCAAACTCAAGACCGACCCATACAAAGGGTTCTCCCTCGTGCGGCACAGCTCGAACGTCTTCCGTCTCTGGGCCGACAACGGCGCCAACGTGATCGCGGGCTACGAGGCCGACAGCGACAAGCCCTATACGGACACCGAGTGGCATCATCTGGTCGGCGTGGTCGACGCAGGCACCTCGAAACTGTACGTCGACGGCGTCAAACAGGCCAAGCAAGGAACCGTCTCGCTGACCGACAGCGGGGAAATCGTTCACATCGGCAGGCAGTATAGCGGACTGGACGACCGCTATTGGAACGGCCTAATTGACGACGTGCGGATCTACTACCGCGCCTTGTCCGCCCAGGAAATCGCGGGCCTGTGAGATTGCCCTTCGCAAAGTCTGAGGGATCGCGCGGCGGACCGGCGGCATCATACAGATGCGCTCTTGTACAAAGGGGCCTGTGTCTTGCGGGACACAGGCCCTTTCTTTCGCAAGACATCGCGACCTTCTCGGCAATCCGCGATTGTCCTGATCCCGCTTGAATCGGCGGGGGGAACGACGTTATACTCCCGCACTGGGACGGCCATGCTGCCGGCCAGTGAGAGTCGCGTGAAACATGTCGATTGCTTTCGACAGGAGTCTGCCTTGCCCACGAAGAACAGATTACGGAACGCGGTTCTCTCCGTTCTCATCTGTACGTCCGGTGATGCTGCCATATGAAATTGAGCGACTTCGGTTTCGGGCCCTGGTTTGAAGCACATGCCGCACAGTTGAGCATGGAGGGTTGCGGCTTCGCCCGCGTATCCGCGGTAGATCGCGGATCCTACATCATCCGGGATGAATCGAGAGAGGTCCCCGCCCAGCTCTCGGGGAAATTCAGTTACCAAGTCCATGGGCCCATGGACCTGCCGTGCGTTGGGGATTGGGTGACGGCGAGATATCACAGCAACAAAACTGCGGCGATCATCCACAATGTGTTCCCGCGAAAAACCTTCCTGCGGCGCAAGGCGGCCGGCAAGAGCATCGACTACCAGATGATCGCCGCCAACGTCGATACCGTCTTCATCGTTCAGTCGTGCCATTTCGACTTCAATCCGAGCCGGCTGGATCGATACCTGATCATGGCGACGGAAGGACAAGTCGAACCGGTCGTCCTCCTCACCAAGACGGACCTGGTCGCGCCGGACGCACTGGACCGGATGCTCGCGATCGTCCGCTCGGTCACCGATGCCCGCGTGATCGCGCTGAGCAATGTCACAGGGATCGGGTTCGACGAATTCCAGCAGACGCTCTCTCCGGGAAAGACCTGCTGCCTGCTGGGCTCGTCGGGGGTGGGCAAAACGACCCTGATCAACCGCCTCCTGGGCCGGGAAACCTTCGAGACAAGGGCCGTCAGCGGCACGGGAGAAGGCACTCATGCGACCTCGCGACGACAGCTCGTCGTCCTCGGCCAGGGCGCGATGCTGATCGACACGCCCGGCATGCGGGAAGTGGGCGTCGTCGGCGCGGACGAAGGGCTCGACACGGATTTCGAGGACCTGGCCGCGCTTGCCGCAGCCTGCCGATTCACCGATTGCAGCCACGAACACGAGCCCGGCTGCGCCGTCAGAGCCGCGATGGAAAAAGGCGAATTGGATCCGGACCGCTACGCCAACTACCTCAAG
>JAAYVJ010000423.1 GCA_012517265.1 Planctomycetota bacterium
CCGGCGTCGTCCGCGGCGACGCCGGGAAGGCCGCGGCTCTCGTGGTGATCGCCACCGACGTCACGGAACAGGAACAGGCCAAGGCCGGTCAGAGACTCCTGCACAGGGTCCTGGAGATCTCCAATCAGCACGCGGTGCGAGAGCCGATGCTCCGCCAGATCGTCCAGGAGATCCAGGACTTCGCGAAATGCCAGGCCGTCGGAATCCGGATTCTCGACGAGAAGGGCAACATCCCCTATGAGGCCTATACGGGTTTCAGCCGGGAGTTCTACGAAAGGGAGAGCCCCCTCTCGATCCACGACGATCATTGCATGTGCATCAACGTGATCGCGGGCACGACGGATCCGTCGATGCCCTTCTACACGCCCCACGGCTCGTTCTACATGAACGGCACCACTCGGTTCCTGGCCACGGTGCCGCAAGAGGACAAAGGCCGGACCCGAAACGTCTGCAATGAGATGGGGTTCGAATCCGTCGCCTTAATCCCCATCCGATCCAACAATCAAATCCTCGGACTGATCCACCTTGCGGACCGGCGGGAACAGCGAGTTCGGCTGTCGCTCGTGGAGATTCTGGAGAACGTCGCGATGCAACTGGGCGTGGCCGTGCGACGCGCGACGGCGGAAGAGGCCCTCCGGCAATCCGAACGGGAGAAGTCCCTCATCCTCAATGCCACTTCGGAAAGAATCGCCTACTATGACACGGCGTTGCGAATCCAATGGGCGAACAGGAACATGGAGTCATCCCTGGGTCTGCCCTGGGAGCAGGCCGTGGGCCGGTGCTGCTATGAGCTTCGCTACCAAAGAACGAGGCCCTGCGAACATTGCCCGCTGATCAGGGCACGCCAGACCCGAACACCCCAGGAGGCGGAGATCGCTGCGCCGGACGGACGGATGTTCTTTCTCCGCGGATACCCCCTCCTCAACGAGGCGGGGGAGGTGACGGCCCTGGTCGAGATCACCGACGACATCACCGAACGCAAGAAAGCCCAGGAAGCGTTGCGAAAGAGCGAGGAGCGGTTCCGGGCCATCGTCGATACGGCAGCCGCCATGGTCGCCGTCGTGGACACGACAGGTCGTTGCGTCCATGTCAACCAGTACCTGCTCGACGTCCTCGGGTATTCGTATGAAGAACTCACGCAGATGCCGGCAGACGCCGTCACACATCCTGAAGATCGCCCCGCCGTCAGGGATCTGCGGGAGCGACTGGTGCGAGGCGAAGTCCAGCAGCAGCGGGTGGAGACTCGGCAGATCTGCAAGAGCGGCCAGGTCCTCTGGGTCGATCTGTCGATCAGCGCCCTGCACGACGAACAGGGCCGCGTCGACGCGCTGCTCGGCGTGGGCTTCAACGTCACCGAACAGAAGAGAGCCGTCGAAGCCCTGCAGGAGAACGAGCGGAAGTTCCGGGCCATCGCCGACTACACCGGCGACGTGGAGATCTGGACCGGGCCGGACGGCCAACTGAAGTGGATCAACCCGGCGATCGAGCGATTCACCGGCTACACCGTCGCGGAATGCATGGCGATGCCGGATTTCCCGGCCGCCCTGATCCATCCGGAAGACCGTCATCGAATGCTGACGTTGCACCAACAGGCCTGCGCAGGCGCGTCCGGCAACGACGTCCTCTACCGGCTCCTGCGCCGCGACGGATCGAGCCTGTGGGTCTCCATGTCGTGGCAGCCGATCTTCGGCCCGAACGGCGAATGCCTGGGAGTGCGGTCCAGCCACCGCGACGCCAGCGACCGCGTTCGGGCCGAAGAGGAATTACGCCAGTCCGAATCCGCCCTCCGGGCCGCGCAGAAGGTCGCCCACGTCGGCAGTTGGACCTGGCACATCCCCACGAACCGGCTCATCTGGTCCGACGAAATGTACCGCATCTTCGGCATCGCCAAGGACGACTTCTCCGGCGACCTGGCCGAGCTGACCGCCCGCGCGATCCATCCCGAGGATCGGGCCGAGGTGGAACGCGTCAATCGGGCGGTCATCACGGAGCGAAAGCACTCCCCCATCGA
>JAAYVJ010000424.1 GCA_012517265.1 Planctomycetota bacterium
CAGCAAAGGGGGCAACTACCTCCTGAACGTCGGCCCGACCTCTGAGGGCGTCATTCCGCAGCCCAGCCAGGACAATCTGCGGGCCGTAGGCCGCTGGCTCAAGGTCAACGGCGAGGCCATTTACGGCGCCGGCGTGACGCCGTTCGGCGACGAGCTCGGCGCGTATGATCCGCAGAAGAAGGACTCCAAGGGCAACCGCGTCTTCGTCGCCTCCAAGCAGTGGCGATGCACCACCAAGCCGGGCAAGCTGTTCATCCACTTGTTCGAGTGGCCCGTCGGCTCGTTCGAGTTGCCGCCGATCCAGGAGAAGGTGACCAAGGCGTATCTACTCGCTGATCCGCAAAAGAAGGGCCTCGCGGTCAGGCAGAACGGCCAGAAGTGGTCAATCGCTCTGCCGCAAGCGGCCCCCGACAAGATGGATTCGGTCCTGGTGCTGGAGACCGCGGCCGACTGACGATCAGTAGTCGATCCTGATCCTGGCGTAGCTGACGGCCGAGGACGATCCCCGGCGGATTCCCAGCAGTTCCAGCGTCTTGGAGGGCGGCGAGCCGGCCCGCGTCGTGGCGGTGTAGAACTCCGTGAACGGCGCCGCCAGCGGCACGCGGACGGCGTCGGTGGGGGAACCGTCCGCGAGGATCTCCAGGATGCGGTTCTCTGAAACCCGCTGCCCCTGGGCGTCTGTGCCCTGGACGTAGAAGAACACGAACAGGCGATTGTCCGGCGTGACCTGGAATCGCCCGCGGCCGGGTTGCTCGTTGGACTTGCCTTCCTCGGCGGCCAGCAACGTCCGGCGCGAAACGACCGCGCCGTCGCGGATCACGGCGTGATTCAGCGAGTGACGTTGCTTCTCGCGAGGGAAGAACTTCTCTCGAAGACGTTCGTCGAGCGCCCGCTCGGTCCACAGGATGTGGACGTCGCCGTTCGGCGCGACCCAGAGATCGCCCGGCGTGACCCAGCCGCAGGTCTTCTCCCGACTGGAGACCTCCAACCAAGGCTGAAATTTCCCTGTTCGGATGTCCGGCGACCACGTGTAGAACAACCTGCGAAAGTCGTAGTCCCACTCGTTGCCGGTGAGCTTTCGTTTGAAGGCCCGCCAAGCCTCGTTCGACTCGACGATGTCGCTGACGCCGCAGAAATGGACCTCGCGGTCTTTCAGGACCACGTTCGGATAGCAGACGCGGATCGGCTCCGGCTTGGCGTACTCCGCTCCCCACGGCCAGGCCAATCGCCCCTGCGAGCTCCATCGCCCCCCGCGGTCGAGGAACGCCCATTCCGCGTGCGTGTAGCCCACGTTCTGGAGCAGGATCAACTCGCGATTGACGCCGTCGGCTGCGAAGCTGCGATAGGAATGCTCGGAGAACTTCGGTTCGCCCGACCAGGCGGGCAGGATCGTCTCGACGGGCTTGCCGGCATCCTGCGGGGAGAATCGCAGGATCTCCGCCCTCGCAGGTCCGGAGTATGCGTTCGGATCGGTGTTCAGCGTGGGATTGGCCGAGAGGAAGAGTCGCCCATCGGAGAAGCCCGCCAATGGGCAAGGCTCGCGAGTCCGGCCGGAGGCGTCCACGCAGGTCTTCTGCCAGCCCTGTCGCCCGCGATGGAACAGCATCCACCGGCAGTTGTTGAGCGGTTTGGCGTTTGGGATGGTCTCCAGACCGCTGGCGAAGACGTCCTGGCCGATGCGGACTAGGCATGTGGACCCGTGACACCACATCGGCCCGGCGCCGTTGTTCGCCGGCTCGTAGTTGTAGACGTCCTCTTCGACCTCGACGACCGGCCGCAGAGCGGCGCCGGATGTGACGCACAGTGTGGGCACGATAGCCGCCAGCCAGAAATACGCGAGCTTCATTCTCATCGCCGATCCCTCCCGATTCACTTGGCCGGGGCGTTCCGAACACAACGGAAGCCGTAAATGTCGTAGCCGAAGCAGACGTCCACGTAGCCGGGGTTCTCGTTGTAGCGGTATCCGCTGCGGCAGTTGTCGCCGCTGAACTTCCACGCGCCGCCGCGAACGACGCGGCTGTCGCCTTCTTTGGGTCCTCGCGGGTTCTCCTTGGGAGACTGGGCATAGTACTCGACTCCATAGAGATCGTTGCACCATTGCCACAGGTTGCCGCAGATGTCGAAGAGGCCCCAAGGGTTGGGTTTTTTCTGGCCGACCGGCTGGGGGTGGCCGCCGGAGTTCTTCTCGAACCAGGCGTAGTCGCCCAACTGGGAGGGGTTGTCGCCGAAGAAGTACGCCGTCTTGGTCCCCGCCCGGCAGGCGCACTCCCACTCGGCCTCCGTCGGCAGTCGATACCCGTCGGCGGTGAAGTCGCATTCCCAGGTCTGGAGGTTGTAGCAGGGCTTCAAGCCCTCGGCCTGCGAGCGGGCGTTGCAGAACTTCACGCAGTCGGACCAACGGACCTGTTCCACCGGGTTCTTGGGGGATTTCCAGCGGGAGGGATTGTCGCCCATCAGTTTCTCATACTGTTCCTGGGTGACCAGGCACTTGTCCATCAGGAAGGGGCTGACGACCACCTCGTGCGGCGTCGCGTCGGGTTCGTCCTTGTCTCCCATGGTGAATTGGCCGCCGGGGATGGAGACCATTTCCGCCGAAACGCACGTTTGCGTCTGGGGACTCTCCGAGACGCGATGGGGCGTTTCTTGGGGGTTCTTCTTGCAGCCTCCGGCAAGGGCCAGGATCGTCGATAGGATGAGTGCTGTTGTCACGAGTGTTCTCATGGTTCAATGCATCCTTTGCTCAATAATTGGACCAGATTTCGTAGCCGTCGGGATTTCTCAGGCATTTCCGGCAGCGGTTGCGGATCTCCCTGGCCAGTTCGACCGCTCCCGGCTGCGTCAGGCAGCCGACGCCGGCCTCCTGGAACAGCCTTCGCACGATCATGTGGTACTCCGCGACGAGCCCGTCCTGGGCGCCGCCCATTCCCCGCCATTGTTTGCCCAGTTCCAGGCAGGTGTCTAGATTCTTGGGGTCTTTCTTTCGAGTCAATGCGATCGTCTTGCCGGCCAGTTCGTCGGCGAAGGCGTTGGACTTGATGTTCTCCTTCTGCACTTCGTATTGGCCCGGGATCTGGGCTGCGATCTGCGTCAGGTCGTCGAGGTAGGCCTTGAGGTCCGGATACGACTTGCCGCTGTCGCGAAGGAACAACGCCATGTCGTCGGCGAAGGCCCGGTACTCGTCGATTCTGGCCATGTGCCGTGTGACGAAGTAGACCATGTCCCCGACTGCCCCCTCGACGTACTGGCTTTTCTCGACCTCCTGTCCGGCGTGGAACACCGCTTCAATGGCCTCCGTGCAACCGCAGGTGCAGGCCCGGCGGATGCCCTCGGCGCCTCGTCGATGATGGGTGCGGAGTCTGCGTCCGGCCCAGTCCAGGATGGAATCACAGGCCTGTCGGCCGAGGGTCGCCTTCATGACATCAACTGGCGTGTCCACCGGGACGGGGGAGTCGTCCCCCTCCAGGCAGTAGACGAGGGATTCGCCCCTGGGCATCACCTTCTTGCTCAACCGATAGCAGGCCTTGTCCCCGTCGAACCAGACGGGGTAGGTGAGCATGCCGGAAACGCCGCGCCAGATCTGGCCCTTGACCTGGCGGAAGGGGAACGTGGTTTTGAGGCCCGACTCCTCCAGTTGCGTGATCCAGCGGGCCGGGAAGGGTCGCTTCCAGGCGATGGTCACGTCCTTCTCAAGGAACGAGGCGGTCAAGGGCTCGCGATGCCAGATGCCGGGCGCTTCGAGCAGGGCCAGGTAGACGCTCTGCCCATCAGTCTCGAACTCGATCGATTCGATGCGGCGGGTTCCTTGCTGCGGGCTGCCCAGGCCGAGCCGCATCTGTTGCTTCGCCTGCGGCCAGGTCATCGCCAGCACGCGGTTCTCCCCTGTGAGCAATCCGAGGAAGAGACTCTCGGCCGGGACTGTCAACGTGCTTGCGGAAGAGTATTGAGCCGGGGCGATGATGAGGTCGTCGGCGATGAAGTCCGGCGCCACGCCATAGTCGATCGAGCTTTGAATGCGGATTCCCTTGACGCCCGTGCCGGGCCTGACTGCGATGATCTCCGTTCTGTCGAACGCCAAGACAACGGACAATCCCTTCTCGGAGACGAACTCCACAGCCGCTTCGCCCCCTGTGTTGCGCAGAATCGAACAACGATCAGGACGGGCATTCGGCAGGGACACCGTCAGGACTTGCTGTTGCACATTCGTCTTCGAATAGACCGCCACCTGGCCCGTGGCCGATCGGAACGCCGCGGCGAAATGGCTGTTCTCGACGACCGCGTCGCCTGAGAACGCATACTCTCTGCCGTAGTAGCCTGGGTCGGAGAAGGCCTTGGCCGGATCGGTCTCCAGGGTGAACGGATCGATGGGCACTACCTTCCACTGGCTCCTGTTCTGAATGTCGGCCGTCTCGCCGAGACGCGATTGTGTGTCCCAGATCACGACGTTGGCCGCCGGCTCGGTTGCCCTCGCTGTCGTCAGCCCGGCCACGACCACGATCAGGGCCGTCCCAAGGAGTCTCCATTGCGACGATTTGCACATCTTACTGCCTGGATGCACCTTCATGAGTTTTGTCCCTCTACTATCCGTTGTGTGTTCCTCATTGATCGGGGGCCGCCGGTCCCCGCCAAATGCTGCCGCCAAAGGTCGTGACATACAACACATCCTGGTCGGACGGGTCGAACGCGATCCGCTGGACATTCGAGAAGGGCAGGGCGTCGAACGGCCGCCACGTTTGTCCGTCGTCTTTCGAAAGCCACAACCCTGCGCCGGGGGCCCCTTCGGTTAGCGTCATGTAGATCCATCCGTCGTGTTTCGGATGGAAGTACCCGCCGAAGGTCTGTGGGCCTTGCCGGCCGACGCGCCGCCAGGTCTTGCCGCCGTCGTCGGTGCGGTACAGGCCGCCGGACTGGTCGCCCCGGCCTGCGTCGCACACGCCCACCAGGATGACGTTGCTGTCGTGCGGATGGACGGAGAAGTCCTTGGGGTACAGGAAGAGCTGTGATTTGTTGATCTTCTCCCACGTCTCGGCCCGGTCCACCGACCGATACAGCCCGACGCCTTCGCTCGCCAGTGGCTGTCCTCTCGCGGGCCGCATCGCGCAGATCATCGCAAACAGCGCTCCGCCCTCATGCAGGACGACGCGGGAAACCCGCATGTTCTGCGGGCTTCCCAGGCCGTTCTTCTTGAGCGTCCAGGTCTTGCCGTCGTCGGTGGATTTGAAGACGCCCTCCAGGAAGACGCCTGCGTAGAGAGTCCGCGAATCCGCGGGGCTCTTGCGGTCGAGCACGATCGAAGTCACCGGTCGAAGCGGCAGGCCCTTCGCCTCGCTCTTCCAGGATGCGCCGAAATCGCGAGAGACGCAGACGCCGCCGGGACCGTTGTGGCCGTGGCGTTCGGAGATGATGTTGTCGTTCGGGATGTCGTGGACGTCGGAGAACGCGCCCCAGATTTTTCCCGCCCGATCCGGATCGAAGGCCAGTTCATAGCAGGTGTTCCGCCATGGGGTCCAATTGCTCCTGTCCCACCAGATCCACGTTTTGCCCGCGTCGAGCGAACGGGCGAAGCCGATGTCGGTGTACGCGATGTAGTGGCGATTCGCTTCCTGCGGATCGATATAGTAGTTCCAGGTCGTGGTCACCACCAGCCCTGTGCAGGCCCATGGGCAGCCGGGCTTGGCGTCCTGGCCCTGGGCCGGATAGGTGTCGCCATTGAACCAGGTCGCACCGCCGTCGTGGGTGATGTAGCTCTGGCTCCAGACGAGGATCAGGCGGTCCGGATCGCTGTTGCAAATCGCGGCGGCGAAGGGGGCGTCGCCTCCCTTGAGGGACTGCCCCGTCGACACGGTGACGTAGTTCGGAGCCACGTTGTACTGGGCGAACCGGGGATCCTGGTAATACGTGGCACGCCAGGTGTCGCCGCCGTCGTCGCTGCGATATACGGTCTCATGGTGGGGCGGGTGGAAGCCGGTGCTCGTGTTCGTGACGTAGACCGTCAGCGGCCGGGCGTCGGTGGTCAGGACCTGGCGGTACTGGGCGATCGGGCCGTAGGACCACTGATCCGCTTGTGTCGTGTCCAAATTGATGCCTTGGCCCATCGTCCGTTGCCAGGTTTCGCCCTTGTCGAGAGAGCGATAGACCCCGCCCTGCAGGACGCCGTCCACGAGTCTGCTGGTCACGGTGCAATAGAGCCTGTCGTTGCCGCCGGCGAAGCCGTGAATCTCCTTCCAGGGCAATCCGTTTGTTCTCTCGGCCCAGGTTGGCCGGTCGTCGTCCGATCGCCAGATGCCCTGGTCCGTCGCGGCGAACAGGATGCGGCCGTGGAAATGGAAACCGATCACTCGGCCACGCGGCCCTTCGCAGGTCGTCCACGTAACGCCTGCGTCATGCGACACGTGGCATCGGCCGTCGCGAGTTCCGGCCAACAGCGTGCTCGGGTCTTGGGGGTTGATCGCGATCTGGCCTGAGAGGGATTGCCTCAGGTCGCCCAGGGGCGAGAAGGTTCGCCCTCGATCCCGGCTGACGCGAAGCTCGCCGCCGGAGGAGGCGTAGATTACGCTCGCGTCCGACGGATGAAAGCCGGGACGGCATTGCGTGTCGCTTCGCAACTGGGCGTGGTGGATCATTCGCCAGTTGTGCCCGCCGTCCTCGGAGAGATAGGCCGCGCTCATGTCGCAGTTGAGCATCATGAGATTCGGATCGGCCGGCGAGATGGCGGGGGAGAACATTCCGCCTCCGCCGGAAAGGCCCAGCGGCTCCCAGTCGCCGTCCGCCGTGGACGCCAACAATACGCAAAGGCACGCGATCGAGAGCGACGCACGACCTCTCATACGTATTTCCCCATGATCCGCAGGTACTCGCGGCAGGTGTCCTTGATGTCGGGGTCGCCTGGGTGTTGATCCTGCTCGATGGAGGCGTAGCCGTTGAAGCCGACCTCCTTGAGGGCCTTGACGATCGCCTCGACATCCATGACGCCTTTGCCGAAGGGTGGGAACAGACGCATCGTGCCGTCGATGTCCCGCATGTGCAGGTTCATCAGGTGCCTGCCCACCTTGTGGATCGCCAGGGGCGGGTACTCGCGCTGGAGCAGCGTCCAGCCGGCGTCGAGGTTGTAGCCCAGGTCGTCGTCGCGGATCTGGTCCCACAGGCGGAGAAAGGAGGCCGCGTCCGGCACGAGGCAGTGGGTGTGCTGTTCGATGGAGAACTTCAGGCCGTGGGCCTTGGCCCTCGCCAGGCAGGCCTTGGTGGTCTCCACGTACGCATTCCAGACTCGATCCCAGTCGAATCCTTCGGCGATGTCGATGTGGAACTTCTGGCCGGGCTGGGGGTTCTCGATCTCGTAGAAGCGGGGCAGGTACTCTGTCGGCCCCTTCATCTCGCGGGCCCAGGGGGCGACGATATTGATGATCGGCGCGCCGAGCTTGCGACCGATGCGGCAGCCCGCCTCGAAGTAGTCGAGCGCCTGTTTCTGGGCGGCCGGGTCGGTGCTCGACAGATCCTCGACCACCGGCTGGAAGATGACGAATTGCGAGACCCGCAGCTTGTTGCGCTGGAGCCTCTGCGTGATCCGGTCGATCTTCGCGTCGGTCCAGAAGTCCTTGAGGTCCCGGCGCGCCGTCGCGATCAGCTCGACCCCTTCGAAGCCCAGTTCCCCGATGACGTCCAGGGCCGGCTCCGGATCGACGGCGGGGCTCAGGTTGTGGAAACACCAGCTCAGACAGCCGATCTTGGGCTTGCCCGACGAGTGGTGTCGCACTTCCGCGGCCGACGCGGTCGCCAGAGGCAGCCCGGCTGCCGCGACGGCGGCGGTCTGGAGGAACTGACGGCGGTTCAGATCGAATCGAGTGTTCATGGGGTCTGCTCCCTTCGGGATTGTGATCGGATCGACGCCTCGCGGGCGAGGAACCACGGGGTCGTCGACAAGCCGCCCCAGTCGGAGGGGTCATGGTTTGCGAGGAAGACCTTCCGCAGCGTGTCGTCGTAGGGGACCAGGGCCGTCCATAGGACGCCCGGCGAGTTCTTCCAACGGGGATCGGGCTGGCCGCCATCGATGCGGCGGAACCGGGCGTCGGCCACCTGCTGGTTCCACATGAAGTCGCGGTTCGTCGCGATCAGGCGCTCGATGTCGGCCTTCGTGAAGACCAGGCCGTGCTCGAAGGCGGTGACGATCGCCTCGACGTCGATTCCATAGTATCCGCCGTTGGGGTGGACGCCGATCCAGTGTTTGGGCGAGCCGTCGGCCTTGTAGTCCCACGGGCCCGCCGGGTCCCAGTAGTTCCAGACGAAATACTTGCCGTCTTCCCGAGTCTTCATCCGCGATCGCATGAGCTGGAACCACTTCTGGGCCCGCTCGCGGTAGACGGGCTTGCCGGTCGCGTCGTGCATTGCGACCAGCCATTGGGCGATGTGGTTCTCTTTGTTGGCGGGATTGGAGAAGCCGTCGGTCGCACGCCGCGTGTAGCCTTCGGTCCACTGCCCGGTGCTCGGATCGATGCCGAAGTGGGGGACCACCCAGAGGCCGCCGTCGGGGACCTGCCGCCAGCAACCTCGCGAATCCCACTTGTCGAAGATCCGCTCGGCCATGTCCAGGTGCGTCCGGGCGCGTTGACCGTACTTCTCGTGGAACGCCGGAGTCCTGAGAATCTCGGCCGCCATAAGCACGACGGGACGCAGCAGCATCGCCTCGCCCAGAAGACTGTCTGTGTTGAAACGATCGCCGGCCTCGGTTTCGGCCTTGGGCCAGCCGAGGAAGCCGTCCGGTTCCTGGACCGCCCGCCGGATGCACGACTCCGTCCAGTCGATCAGCATGTCGATCCACTTGACGTCTCGCGTCGCCATGTATCCGTAGTAGAACCCGTTCAGGAACGGGCTGACCAGCCAGCCCAGTTCCTCGCCCATCTCCTTGTCGCAATAGCGCAAGCGGGCATCGCTCAGGATGTTCTTTTCCCATCGGGTCAGCCAGTCATCGGTCGGCAGGGCCCCTTGGGACTGCGTTTCAACGGCGCCGGCTTCGAGCCGGCCGATGACGGGCATGGTCACAACGACGGTCTTGAGAAAGTCGCGACGTCTCATGGTGTCCTATCGGTATTGGTTCTCGATGTTGATCGTTGTCGCCAACGGCTGATCGTCCACCGATCCGCCGAGCGCACTGGCGGAATTGAATCGCACCCGCCACCTGCCGTCGATATCGACTCCGGCCGGCGGCACGAACACAACCCCGGCCGGCCGGCGGATCTGTTCATCTGCAATCTCGAAGACGTGCAGGAAGAGAGTGCGGGCGCCCGGGCCGTCGTCGCCCACCTCGATTCGCCAGGGGCAGACAGGCGGCTTGTCCCGTTTTTCGCTGACGTGGTTGTACTGTGCCTTCGGCTCCAGCGGATGTCCCCAAGCCTCCCGGCCGGGGCCTCCACGGACAACCACCTGCGCCTTCTCCGGCAGCAAGGTGTGCAGAATCATCCGCGATCGGTCTCGGGAGAGGACCTGTGCATCCCCGTCGGCTTGAGGCAGGCTCAACCAAGTGAGGCCATTGTCCAGGTGAGCCGGTTCGGTGGGGATGTGGAGGAAGAAATGCCGCGGGAACTCGGCGCGGGTCGCCTCCACCCGGTCGAACACGACGAAGAACTCGCGATCACCCCGCAGATAGAGGAACTGCCGCGTCACTTCGCGGGCCTTGGCCGGATTGTAGCCCTGGACGACATCGGCGGCCGCGTAGGTGTATCGGGAGTTGTGCTCAAAGGCGACGATGCGGCCGCGCTCCTGGGGCAGATTGCCCTCATAGACGTGCCGCACGAGCCCGCCGTCGTTCTCGTTGTTCCTGTCCCGGCGGAACTTCTCGTTCGGATCGTAGATCGTCACGAGGTTGAAGATGAGCGAGCCGCCGGAGTAGTAGTCCGAATCGTTATGCCCCTGCCCGCCCTGGCGGGAGACCAGGGCCCCTCGCTTGCAGATCAGGAAATGGCCCTCGTCGTCTCTGGCGTGCCCGGCGAATTGGGGGCCGCAGCCGAAGAAGGCCCACGTCGCGTTCGGATCGTTCCACGCGCTTCGCATGTACACGTGCCCGGCCCCTGGAAACAGGTAGCCCAGGGGCAGTCGGTCGGGGGGCGTCGGTCCGACGGCCGGGTCATAGCAGGCGACTCGTTGCCATCGCTCCCGAAGCCATTGGCGACCCCGGTCTGAAAACCACTGCGAGAGCCCGTCGCGAAGCATCGGAGCGGCGCGGGCGAAGGCGTCCGGACGCGAGCCGTCCCCGTCGTCGATCCACGCGGTGCGGTCGTTGTGCGGCATCATCGTATAGGCCACCCATCGCGGCGATTCCACCGGGTACCCCCAGGGCTCCAGTCGCTTGAACAGGTCGATGCCGGTAGCGGTGCGCCAGGCGTCGAAGGCGTAGGGGATGACCGTGACCGGACCATACCCGCCGTGGCCGTAGGACTCCGACCAGACGCCGCCCATCCTGTTGAAGGCCGGGATGCACTCGGCCGGCACTCGCTGGTTCCAGGAATCGAGGAACGCCTTGGCGTCGGCTTCGTAATGCGTTCCTTCGCCCGTGATCGCCAGGGCGATCAACAGCTTCTGCGTGATCGCATCCCGGCTGTTCATGATGTTCAGATGGACGGGGCCCCAGGTCTGGTTGTATTCCCAATGGCCCCACTTGAGCAGGATCCGCGGCTGGTCGGTGAAGAACCGAAGCCAGGGGCCCAGCGCGTCGCCGAATCGGACCCGTTGCTCCTGCGTCATCGCGTCGCGGATCCAGTCGTAGGCGATGGCGTGGTAGCCGAAGTGGCTGCTCTGGCGGTTGGAGATGAGCTCGCCGTCGCCCCATTGCCTGATGATAACGTCGGCATAGGGCTGTGCTTCCCCGCCTCGCTGCCTCTCGACGAGATACGCCAGGCCGCAGTTCATGAGGTCCTCCGGGATCGACCAGGGATTCGCAATGAACTGGATGCCGCCCCGTCGGACGGCCTCGTCGGCTCGCTGCTTGACGACCGCGTAATCCTCGGCCAGCGGTCCCTCGCACCGGCGGGCCAATAGCTGCACGTCCTCGACGAACAGTCGCGGATGGGAGGTCCGCACACGGTACGTATCCTGGCCGCGACAGACGGCCAGAGGGAGGATGAAGGCGATCGCCGTCGATGTCGTGACGAGAATCTGTCGAATCATGCTGCGTCCTGTCCCACAAATCACCATGCTGTCTTGGATCTGTCGGATACCGGGTTCCCATCATCCCCCCGAAGTGACCTGAGTGCAAGGAAAATGGTCGGATCAATCGGCGTCGAGGACTGCGGAATCCTGTTGCGGAGGAAGGACCGGCGGGCTAAAATGTCCTTCGCTACGATAACCCTTGTCGGAGACACGGACATGGCTTCAGGATTCCGGATTCGTACGCGGATCGCGCTTCTCGGAATTGTTGGGGGACTTGCCGCCTTCATCGTCTATTCGTCGTCTCTGCATGCGGCCGAAACCGGTGCGACGCCATGGAAGGCTGGCTTGGCCACGGTGGTCATCACGCCGGACTATTCCATGTGGATGGCGGGATACGCCGCTCGAAACAAACCCTCCGAAGGCAAGGTGCACGATCTGCACGCCAAGGCGCTGGCGCTGGAGGACCAGAAGGGCGTTCGGCTGGTGATCGTGACGGCCGACCTGATCGGTTTTCCCCGCGCGTTTCGTGACCAATTGGAAGAAGCGGTAGGCGAACGATACGAGCTTCCCCCGGCGAGCCTGCTGCTCAACGCCTCCCACACGCACTCCGGCCCGGAGTTGAGGGATTGGAGGGCCTCGCAAGGGTGGGACCTGTCGGCCGAGCAGATCGAGCTGGGCAAGAAGTACTCGGAGGCCCTGCTAGGCAAGCTCGTCGAACTGGTGGGGCGTTCGCTGGCCGATCTGAAGCCTGCCAGCCTATCTTATATGCACGCCCGAGCGGGTTTCGCCATGAACCGTCGTGCGGCGACCGACGGCGGGTATTCCATCGCCCCCAATTCGGATGGCCCCGTTGATCACGATGTCCCTGTGCTTCAGGTGAAGGGGGCCGACGGCGCCGTGCGAACG
>JAAYVJ010000425.1 GCA_012517265.1 Planctomycetota bacterium
ATTCGGCCCCCGGTTCTGCATTGCGATCGCCCGCCGTGGCGGCAAGGCGGAGTCCTGCGCCGCTACGCTAGGGCAGGGAGCGGCCGTAGCCGATATCGTCGATGTAGACGGTGCCGGTCCCGCCGGCCTTGGGATTCGCTCGGTCGCCCACGCCGATCACCAGCGACTTGACGGCGGTCACTTTCACCCCGGCCGAGGTGAACTCGGTCAGCGGGATCTTCCATTGTTGCCAGGTCGTTGTCGTCGTCGCTGAGGCGTTCGGATTGGCCACCGTCCTGGACTTGCCGGCGCTGTCCTTGACCGTCAGGTACAGGCCCTCGGCGGAATTGCCCGTCGCGCCGCCGATGCCCTGGAAGAACACGGTCACGGCGTCGGCCCCGTGCGCGGTCCAGTCCTGAGGCAAGTCGAACGTCCGCTCGGCCTCGGAGTAGTACGGCGCGAGGGAGTTGTCGTACAGCAGGGGCATGGCCTGGCTGCCGCTGTGGACGATGCCGCGTTCGGCGAACGGGGCCGTCAGATAGCCGACGGTCGAGCCGCTGGCCTTGGTTGTGTAGCCGTCGATCCAGACGTCGAAGATCCGGTACTCGGCGTCGTTGTAGTTCTCGAAGTCGTCGACGGGGGCGAACTCCTCGGTCGTGAAGCTCCAGACGTTGCCGGGATAGGTTTCTTCGCCGGTCTCATCGACCTTCCAGAAGTACTTCGTCGCGAACGTCAGCGACGTGGGGCTGTAACTATGGTCCGCCGGCGTCTTGGCCGGCGCCGTGCCGCCGGCGACGGCGCTCTCCTGGGCGTCGAGGTAGAGGGTGTGCGCGGTGGCCTCGCGGCCGGGCCGCCAACTCAGCTCGGGCTCGATGGGCACACCGGTGGCGCCGTCGGCCGGCTGCGGCTTGAACGCCCGCACGGGAACATAGGAGAAGCGGACCTCCGAGAGCCCGGTCTGCATGGCGACGCCGCCCCAGTTGGAACTGATCGTGAGTCTGACGAACCTGGCGTTCACATCGCCGAGCGTCACAATCGTATTGGCCTCGTAGGTCGGCAGGCCGGTGGCCCTGGCGAACTCGAACGCCCCGTCCAGCGGCGTCCACGCCTGCCCGTCCACGGAGTATTCGATCGTGGCATTCTTGGCCCCGAAGCCCACAATGCCCTCAACCACTTGGTTCGAATTCCATACCCACAACTCGTGCAGTTTGTACACGGCGTCGAATTCGAACTGGATCCAGGCGGGCTGGGCGGTGGCCAGCCACATGGCCGTCGGGTCGGAGGAATGCTGGTCGAGGTCGTTCAGGCCGGAACCGTTGACGGCGTTCTGGGGCCCCATGCCCGCCTGGAAGCTGGAGGCCGTGGCCTTGATGTTGGTGATGGGATAGGCGAAGGGCTCGGTGGTGAAGCTCCAGGTTTGGCCTTTGAAGACCGCATAATCGGGGGCGCCGTTGACCTCGTCCACGCGCCAGTAGTAGGTCGTGCCGAACGCGAGGGGATTCTGGGGGTTGTACGCAGCCTCCGGCAGGTCCTGGGCCGCCAGGACGCCCATCGGATCGGCGCGGCTGGCCTCGTTGACGTCGACGAAGTCCGTGCCGAGGTACACATCGTGCGTCGCGGCCGTCTCGCCGGGCGTCCACGTCATCGCTGTATCGAACGGCACATCGGTCGCCACGTCCTCCGGGCTGGGGGCCTGGGCGAGCGAAGCGTCGATCAGGCCCTTCATGAGTCCGGCGATCTCGCCTTCGGCCAGGGCGCGGCTCCAGAGCTGCACGTCGTCGATCATGCCGTTGTAGAAGGTGCCGCCTGTGCTCCGGCGGCCGATGGTCAGAGCCGCGGCGTTCTGCGGCATCTTCCCGGCGTAGGCCCACTCCTCGCCCAGCACGGCGTCGATGTAGCATTTGAAGATCTGGCCGTCGTAGGTGGCGGTGATGTGGTGCCATTCGCCCGCCGGAGGCGACGTGGGCGAGCAGGTGTCCCGCCCATCGTTGTCGTAGAACTGCCAGAAGATCACGGCGCCCCGTTCCTCTGTCAGCTCGTAGGGCAGGTTGTTTGCGGCCCATCCGCCCTTGCTCACGATCGCCATTTCCCCCCCGGCGTTGGGACTCATGTAGGTCCAGGCGGCGATGGTGATCTGCGTGGTCAGGTCCAGCAGCGGATTGTCGGGGACTTCGACGTAGTCGGTGGTGCCGTTGAACTGCAGGGCCCCGCCCACGACGCCGGGGACCCACGTCGGGTTGCCGCGAAGGGTGCCGTCCAGGCCGTTGCCCGAGGAGTCGGATGCGATCGTCCCCTGCCCTTCGTCGAATCTCCAGTATCCGACGAGGCCCGGCGGACCGGCGACGACGCTGGCCGCCAGCGCCAGAACAAGCGCAGCGGCCCCATACCGCACGACGAACTGCTTTCGTTCCATGGCGTTCCTCCTTTGAAAAGATGAGACGTTCCCCCATGAGGCTTGAATCGGACAACGCAGGTTGCCGATGTCGCACACACCAGGCCGCTTGCAGCCTTTGCCCGCCGGACATTTCAACTCCTCCCGTGCGCTGCCCGGAGCCGAAATAAGGCGTTCACGTACGCACCACCATGGTACGCCAGACCCGACCGGCGGGCAAGGGATTTATCGCGTTTCGGGGTCTTTTTCCATGGGCAACAGCGGGAGTCTCCTGGTCCCGTCGGGTTGTCAAAGAAATAGTGTGGGTCTCCTGCGGCTGTGCGACGATTCGCTCACCGGGCCAGGAGGCCCAAGCCACAGATTTCGATCCACCTCTCGCCAAGTCGCCAAGAACGCCAAGAAGACAAGAAGTAACCAGCGAGGAGTTGTGAAGCACGAAGGACCGTGAGGGCGGACGCGAATGTAGGGGCGACGCATGCGTCGCCCTCCCCGGGTCCGGGGTCCCGGCCCGGGGAAACGAGATCGCCGGTTTCGGGACGAGAAGAGGGTCGGCAACCGCGAAATACACGAGATATGCGAAAGGGAAGATCAGGCGGGCCGCAGGTTGCGACGGGCGACGCGGGGGCAGCCGCCGGCCACCCCGGATGGTGCGAACGGATCGGCTCACACGGAGGCACGAAGCCACGAAGTGAAGACCAACCGTCATCCGTCCGACCCTTGTGGCTTCGTGGCTTGGTGTGAGGTCCCGTTCCCACCCGGCGTCCCGCTCCGACTGCTTGATTTACAAACTTGCCCTTGCCATGCCCCGCCTGTTCGCCTACAGTATCTGCCACGTGACACCGAGGACGAACGACAAACGAGTCGGTGCTCGAAGCGGGCTGCTGAATGTGCAGAGTGCAAGGTGAGTGCGATGGACGTGAGAATCGAGAGGACAACAGGATCGGGGAAGGCGGAAATAGGTGACTGTCCCCGTTATCCGTGGCTGTCTCCATCACCGTTGAGCCGGATAATCTGCCCGGCGAACTTCGGTTGTCGACGGATTCTAGCGGTGCCGATCAGATCACAGTCTATCGGGATTCGGACCTGACCTATGCCATCATCAGCTTTGCCGGCGATGAGTACATAAACCCGGTCAGCAGATTCCCCAGGACCGTCTATGTCAAGGGCTGGCAAGCGAGCTCCATTCGTGATAGACTGTATATCGAATGGAGACCGCAAAGCAGTGCTTGGTATCCGGTGCCCGGTGATTCGATGGACATTCAGGTGGCCGAAGCCAAAATCGAACACCCAAAGAGCAAGAGTGACGTAGCTCAATACAAGGATGCATTCAGGTCCAGTCCGCCGTATTGCTTTGAGAATCAAGGCGTGACTTCGGGGTGTCAGGGCAGTACGAACGTGCAGAGTATTGCAGGGGTCGTACTTCCGGCGACTGCATCGTACGCGTGGTCTCTTGATGCGAGTGCCGGAACCGTCAGTCCGTTGACCGGTTCGCTGACACCCACGCACAGTTCACCGGCAACGGCCAATACTGGTACATTGAAACTGTACTTGACGGAGAATCCATCGATTTGCGATACGGTCGGAATTGAGATTTGCGAAGACCACTTGACTAGGGATACCGCTAACTTCAAAGCCGGCAGGAAGTGTGCTGGGCCATCCGTGTGTTGGTTCAGCGGGAATTGGACAAGTCCCCTGGTCGGCCCAGAGAATCGGTGGTTGGGCAGACGATGGCATCATCGACTCCTGAGCGGTGTTTGTCAAGTGCTTGCTTTGGGTGTTGACGCTTGGTTCGGCTCTCGC
>JAAYVJ010000426.1 GCA_012517265.1 Planctomycetota bacterium
CGAACGACCTCAATCAACTGCAAGACGTCGCGGCTGGTGCAGCCGTCCTTGGCGACGATGAAGTTCGCGTGCTTGTCGCTGACGACGGCTCCGCCGATCCGATGGCCTTTGAGGCCGGCCCGGTCGATCAGGGCGCCGGCCGCGGCGCCCGGCGGGTTCTTGAACACGCAGCCGCAGTTGCGGGTGTTCAGCGGCTGGCTGTTCTTCTTGTAGATCCAGCCCTCCTTGACGGTCCGCATGATCTTGTCGGGATCGCCGGGGGTGAGTTTGAGCTGTGCGTTCAGAATGAACCTCGCCCGGATGTTCACCGTGCGGTAGTCGAAAATCAGCTCGGGCTTTCGCTTCTCGAAGACGTTGCCCTGGACGTCCAGCAACGTGACGGCCTCGACCGCCGAGCCGATGTCGCCGAAATGGCCGCCGGCGTTCATTCGCACCGCGCCGCCGACCGAGCCGGGAATGCCGGTCAGGGCTTCCAGGCCGGACAGGCCCTTCTCCACGCAGTCGAGCACGAGCTTGCTCAGCTCGGCGCCGGCCCAGGCCGTGACATCGCTGCCGTTGAATTCGGTCCGCCCGAACTCCTCGCCCTGGAGCTTGATCACCGCGCCGCGGACCCCTTCGTCGCTCACCAGCAGATTGGACCCGAACCCGAGAATGAACATGGGAATGTGGTTCTCGTTGCACCGAAGAACGACTTCCTTGAGTTCGGCGGCGTTTCTCGGCCGGAGAAAATAGTCCGCCGGGCCTCCGAGCCGATACCACGTATGCGGGGCCAGCGGATGATTCTGCTCAACGATTTCTTCGTAGCCGCTGAATATACTCATCGGACACCTTCCAGACATCGCCGGCTCCCATGGTCACGACCACATCGCCGGCGTCAACGTTTTGCTCCAGATAATCGCAGACCGCGGCGAAAGTCGCAATATGCTGCACGTCGGCGCCGCACGCCCGGATCCGTTCGGTCAGGATCTCGGCGTTGACCGCATCGCAACTGGCCTGCGAGTCCCTCGCGAAATAGATCTCGGGAATGATGACCTTGTCGGCCTGGGCGAAGCTGTGGGCGAACTCATCCAGCAGCGCGTGGGTCCGGCCGTACTGGTGGGCTTGGAAAACGCACCAGAGCCGCCGGGGCTGATACCGTTCGCGGATGGCCTTGAGACTGGCCTGGATCTCCGTCGGATGGTGGGCGTAGTCGTCGAGGACGCAAATGCCACGTCCCGGAGCGGGCCTGCTCTGAGGGGGAAAAGCCCCCCTCTGGGGTTGTGGGGCCTCATTGCCCCCCTCGTCAATAGGGTCAATCCGGTCAATATGGTCCTTTTCGGACTTCGATCCGGGGGCGGGAAGAATCCCCTTGAGCATGAGCCTGCGATCCATGCCCTTGAAACCGTCGAGCGATTCGAGAACCTGGTCGGCCTCGGCCCCAATGCTCACGGCCGTCGCGATCACGGCCAGCGCGTTGCGAACGTTGTGCAAACCCGGCAGCGAAATCCGCGTCGGCCCCAGCGGCCTGCCGTCCTGGAACACGTCGAAATGATAGAAGCCGCTCTGCTGCCGGACGTTGTGGGCCGAGACATTGCACCGGGGATCGAGACCGAAGGTCACGATCCGCGGAGGCGACGACGCGTCCCCTCGCATCAACGCTTCCATGGTTCCCCGATTCCGGCCGTCCTCCAGCCGATCAATCAGCTTGCGAACATTCATGTCCTCGCCGTTGGCGATGAGCACGCCGTTCGGCCGGACGCCCTTCGCAAATTGGTGGAACGAATCCACGATGTCGGCTTCATCCTTGTAGCAGTCCAAATGGTCCCGCTCAATGTTGAGAACGCAGGCGATGCTCGGCTTGAAGTTGTGGAAGCTGCGGTCGTACTCGCAGGCCTCGACGACGAACAGGTCGGTGTCGCCGCATCCGGAAGAGCCGTCCAGTTGCAGAACGTCGGCCCCGACCACAAAGTTGGGGTCGATGCCGATCTGCTTGAGCGTGTAGACGAGCCAACCTGTGGTGGTGCTCTTGCCGTGCGTGCCGCTGATGGCGACGCCCTGGAAGTGCTCCATCAATTCGCCCAGGAACTGGGCGTACTTGAAGACGCGACACCCCCTGCGGCGGGCCATCTGCAGCTCGGGATTGCTCTCCTTGATCGCGGCGGAGATGACGACGACTTCGGTAGCCGGGTCCAGGTTGTCGGCGCTGTGTCCGGCGTAGATCCGCGCCCCCAGCCCGTTCAGGCGCGACGTGGCGGCCCCGCTGTTCTGATCCGAACCGGTGACGATCGCCTTCTTTCCCAGCAGAAGTCTGGCCAAACCGCTCATGCCGACGCCGCCGGCGCCGATGAAATGGTACCGTCCGCCCGCGAGTTTCAAACGACTCATGATATCGACGACCTCATACCGGTGGGCCGCGGCGTGGACGTTTCCAAAACCCGTCCCGGCAACTGCGGCTTCCAGATGAGCCACGGGGCCCGCAACCGCCACGCTGCGCGTCCGGGACCCGACATCCTCCATGGTCATGACATCCTTTCCGTGAAAACCGAACGAGAAGCTGGAGGCGTCGAATTTCAGGCTGGAAGTGTGAGGAGCCCCGATCGCCCACATGCTTCACACTTCAGACTGCGCACACCCAACTTCCCCCGATTTAACATCGGCAGAGTCTAGCAAAAACCCACACCCAAAAAAAGGGCAAATCAGTACGGATGCGCGAAATCCCGCAGGGCCGGGCCGACATGGCCTTTCCCCCCTTTCACATATGCGACACCCAAAACCCATTCATCCCAATCTACCCAAACACAGAATCCACGATGAGATCCCGGGATTTTCTGATTGACTCCCCGTCCCCCGGTCGATATCCTAGTGGGATAGGGTTGGATGTGACTACTTGATGAGTCAGGTGTGTTTGGCAGCGAGATGTACCTGAGATCCCGCGCGAGATGAAAGGCGGAAGGTAATCCCTGCGAGAATCCAACGATCCCAGTGTGCGCAATTACTGAAAGGAAGGGAGATGACCGCACAACCCTGCAGACCCGGACCCCGTATGAGCACTTCCCGCAAGAAGCCCCCCCCTGGCGCAATCCAGAGGTTGGACCGCCATCAGGGCGATCGGTCTGTCGCTGGTCCTGCTGGCCTGGACGTCTCTGGCGGCCGCAGGCCCGATCGGGACGCCGACTCCGCCCCCGGCGCCGCGGGTGCCTCCGGTGATCAGCGGGAGCTACCCGGCGGACCTGGACGGCAACTGCATCAGCGACGACCTGGAGCGCGGCGCGGGCCATGGCGGCGGCCTGTCCATCGCCTCGGCGGACGTGGTCGAGGTGGAACTCATCTTCAACGAACCCGTCACACAGCAGCAGATCGACGACTTCCTTCGCCTGGGCGGACAGATCACATACGTCTACCAGGCGGTCTCCTTTGGCTGGAACGGCTCCATCCCGCGTCAGGCCATCGACTTGCTGCCTTCGGTGATGGGCCCGACCCTGGTCCAGGTCGAGGCCGTGCAGCAAATCCAGTACTGCATGGACACCGCGACGCAGACCGGACGGGTTCGGCCCGTCTGGCAGGCGGGGTTCGCCGGTGTGGCGAACGGCCTTCGCGGCAGTTCCGACACAACGATCGGTTTCCTCGGCGGCGGCGTCGACGCGACGCATGCCGACCTGAAGGGCCGGAACCTCTACTGGGTGGACTTCACGGAGGACGACGAACCGACGCCGGTCGATTACGACGGGCACGACACCCTCGTGGCGGGCATCGCCGTGGGCACCGGAACCGCCGGCGGCGCAGGCGACGAGGAATTGCGTTTCACCTACACGTACGCCGACGCTTCCTATCCGACCTGGGGCCACGTGACGGACCCGATCGCCCTGCCGGCCCGCTCGATCACGATGAAATCCTCCGCCTGGTGGACCGGCCAGACCTCGATCCTGGATCAATATCGCTGGACCCGAGGAACCGACGGAACCAACACCACCCGGGAAGTGGGGAACTTCCTGAGGAGCCAGTCGCCCGCGGTCCTGACCAACACGTTCATGGGTTCCACGAACGATGTTTTCGCGACGGTGCTCCTGGACTACGACACCCGCAGGCCGGTCGAGAACGTCACGATCGTGACCTCGGTGACGCCCTACCCGGGCCCCGGGGACGGTCTCAACAAGTTCAGCGGCGTGGCGCCGGGCTGCAAGTGGGCCGCCGTCAAGGTCTTCAACCGAGACGGGAACTCCAGCTCCGCCAACATGACCAGGGGATTCGACGACTTCGTGCTCAAGTGCGTTGACAAGAACATCAAGATCGTCAACGTCAGCGTCGGCTACACGGTTCTGGGGATACCCGCCCAGAGCACTTCGATCCGGGACAAAGTCAACACGATGGCGAACAATGGCATTCTCGTGGTCGCCGCGGCCGGCAACGGCGCCAACGACGATTACGAGATGTACCGCACGATGGCGGACCCGGGCCGGGCCGCAATGGCCATCACCGTGGGCGCGTCGAACGATGAGAACGCCGTGACCGAATACTCAACCTACGGGTTCATCATGCCCCGCACAAACGTCGGCGAGGATTTCAAGCCCGACCTGATCGCTCCCGGCGGCTCCTATTCCTACACCGGCATCCTGTCGACGGAAAGCGGTTCGTCGGACGGCCTGGGCATGGACAAGGAACCCGACGACTACGCCAGCGGGGTCGGCACCTCCTTCTCGGCCCCCTTCGTCTCGGGCTGTGCGGCCCTGGTCATCGACGCGATGAAATCCAAGGGCGTCGCCTGGAAGTTCGGTTCCTCCGAGTCCCCGCGGTACGTCAAGATGCTCCTGTGCGCCACCGCCAGCGAGACCAACACGACCCGCGAGGGCAAGCAGTTCAATCCGACGCTCAACCGCGCCGCAGCGGGGCCGGAAGGATTCCCGGCGGGCAAGGACCAGCACGAAGGATACGGCATCATCAACGCGGACGCGGCCGTCGAGGCGGTCTGCCAGACCTACGCCGTGGGCTCGACGGCCACCGCCGACCTGGGCGGCAGTGCCTCGGCCAAGCGGGTGTGGGCTCGGACGGTGGAACTCAAGGCCGGTGTGGACATCGATCTGAAATTGGAGGTCCCCGCCGGCGCGGACTTCGATCTGTATCTGTACAGCGCGGTCCCCAGCGCTACGGGCACTCCGGTGATCCTGGGTTCGAGCACCGCCGCCAACGCGGGCGACGACGAGACTCTTGTGTACACCCCGACGGCAAACGCGAAGGCCCTGCTGGTGGTCAAACGGGTCTCCGGGGCCGGAGCCTTCACGCTCAAGTCGATCCAGGCGGGCCCCCCGGTCGCCAGCGATCTCCAGACCAACGGCGGAATCAACTCGCCTGTGACCGTCACGCTCAAGGCCACCGACGACGGCCGGCCGAACCCGCCGGGCGTCTTGAGCTACACGATCGCGTCCCTGCCTCAGCACGGACGACTCGAATCCCCGAACGGCACGCCGATCACCGCCGCGCCGGCCAAGCTGACCGACCCGGCCGACAAGGTCGTCTATCGCCCCGCTCAGGACTGGGTCGGCGACGACAGCTTCACGTTCTACGCCAATGACGGTGGAACCGCCCCCCTGGGCGGCCAGTCGAACACGGCGACGGTGAAGATCACGATCGTCCGTGAGATCACCGTCGAGTACCAGGTCGCGGACGGCATGGACGACGCCTACTGCATCAAGTGGGGCACGCAGCAGTCGGTGGACGAATCCATCCTGCTGGTCGGGCAGTACGCCGCAGGAATGCGATTCCGCGGCGTCAAGGTCCCCCAGGGCGCCCTGATCAAGAGCGCGACGCTGAAGATCCGCTCCTGCTCCAGCGGCCTGACCGGCAACCTGGAGGGCGTCCTCTACGCCGAAGCCGCCAACAACCCCGAGGACTTCAGCGGCAGGAAGATCTCGCAACTGACGAAGACCGACGCGTCCGTGCCCTGGGCCTGGGGCAACGATTCGCCCTGGACGGCCGGCACGTGGTACGACAGCCCCAACATCGCCGGCCTCATTCAGGAGGTCGTCGACCGGGACGGCTGGAAGTCGGACAACGCGATGGTCGTCATCTACTGGACCAAGTCCTACTCCGGCAGCGACCGGAAGATCTGGGCCTACGACGGCAACGCCGCCCATGCGGCCAAACTGGTGATCACGTACCAGCCGAGATGAGTGAAAGCAGCCCCGGATCGGAATCGCAAGAGGACCATGTTGACCTTATTGACCTCATTGACAGTGGGGTCAATAGGGTCAATGAGGTCAAAAAAAAGCCCGGGTTCGCCCGGGCTTTTTCATTGCGCTTTTACGCTTCTACGCCTTCACACTCCCGCGGCCTTTCGCAGGGCGTCGACCATGTCGGTCTTCTCCCAGGTGAAGTTCGGCAGACCGCGCCCGAAGTGACCGCCGAACGCGGTCTCCTCGAAGATCGGCCGAAGCAGATTCAGATGCTTGATCATGCCCTTGGGAGTCAGCGGGAACAGATCGCAGACGATCTGGCTGAGCTTCGTCTCGCTGACCTTGGCGGTACCCTCGGTGTTCACGTAGACGGAGATCGGGTCGGCCACGCCGATGGCGTAGGAGACCTGAACTTCGCAGCAGTCGGCCAGGCCAGCGGCGACGATGTTCTTGGCGACGTAGCGGGCCATGTAGCAGGCGGTGCGATCGACCTTGGAGGGGTCTTTGCCGCTGAAGGCGCCGCCGCCGTGCCGGCCGCGGCCGCCGTAGGTGTCGACGATGATCTTGCGGCCGGTCAGACCGCAGTCGGCCTTCGGGCCGCCCAGCACGAACCGGCCCGTCGGATTGACGTGGAACTTGGTGCCCTTGTCGAGCAGCTTGGCCGGCATCACGGGCAGGATCACGTTCTCGATGATCTGATTTCGCAGATCCCGGTGCTTGATATCCGCCGCATGTTGCGTGGAGACCAGGACCGTGTGAATCCGCTTGGGCTTGTTGTTCTCGTACTCGACGGTGACCTGGCTCTTGCCGTCGGGGCGCAGCCAGGGGAGCTTCTTCGTCTGTCGCAGCTTCTCGAGGCGGGTCGTCAGCTTGTGGGCCAGCAGGATCGGCATCGGCATCAGCTCAGGGGTCTCCCGGCAGGCGTAGCCGAACATCAGGCCCTGGTCGCCGGCGCCCATTTCCTTGTGCAGACCTTCGCCCTCGGTGACGCCCTGGGAGATGTCCGGGCTCTGGCTGCTGACGGCCACCATCACGCCGCAGTGATCGTAGTGGAAGCCCAGATCGGGGTCGTCATAGCCGATCTTCTTGATCGTGTCCCGGGCCACCTGGGCGATGTTCACCGAAGCCTTGGACGTGATTTCGCCGGCGATGACGACCGTATCGTTCTTGACCAGCGTCTCGCAGGCCACGCGGCTGAGCGGGTCCTGAGCGAGCATCGCGTCGAGGACGGCGTCCGAGATGCGGTCCGCCACCTTGTCGGGATGGCCCGTCGTCACCGATTCGCTGGTGAACAGATGGCTGTGCATGTCGCAATTGGGGTTCGTGGAATTCGTCTTTTGCACCATATCCTAGGGCCCTTCCGGAAAACCGTGAAATCATTCCCCTGTTACGGCGGATGGCCGTGTGATTCATCCAACAGGGGGCTTCGCCACACCAACACGGCGGCGGCGACCTCTTATCATAGGGTTGCGGCCCCGACCGTCAACTAAAATCACAAAGCCGCGGCCTCCAACCCGCCGAGCCCCGGATGAGTGGCCCTTGGCCGTGTCGTTCAACCGCCGGTCGAAGTTCAGATACTCGATGGAGTGGTTCTCGACTTCCAGGAATTCGACGTCCTCGGGAGGCAGGTAGTTCGTGATGATATTGGCCCGAGCCGGCTTTGGGAGACAAGTCACTTCCCCTTTCCCATGACCCAGAACGTCTCCTCCTTCGGCGTGGTCCTGGCCTGGAAGCTGTCGGGGGCAAATCCATAGACCTCCGTGAGGATCGCGTACTTGGTCCGCCAGACTTCCTGGGGCAGGCGGATCGTCACATCGCAGTTCGCAGCCGGACGGGGGAAGTACTTGCCGCCGCCATCCTCGTAGGCGAACATCCACAGATCGCCCGTGGAGACCCGTTCGCTGTCCCGCAGGGCCAGCACGGCCTTGGCCACTTCCGAGTGCCCCCGGTGGCGCGTATGTTCGCCCCAGAGACTGTGGGTAAGGACCAAGTCGTAACGATGCGAGGGGAGCAGATCCATGATGGCATCCTCGACGTCGATCGTTCGCAGAGGCTTCTGCCGGGACTCGTAGTCGAGATCCCCCAGAATGCCGGTGGCCCGGTATTGTTCCATCACCTTCGGGAACTTCGAGGCCCTGTCCGGATCGCTCTTGCCGGTGAGCGACACGACCGTCCAGTTGCTGTCGGGGTGCATCAGGAGGGTGCCCCCCGCCCACAGCGTCTCATCCTCGGGATGCGCGACAATGACCAGGCAGTTGACGTGCTCGTACGTCAGTCGCCCTATTGCGTTCTCGGCCATAAGACCCTCGGAATCCACTGTCTATCATCTATCCTCGACGATTCACCGTCCCGGAACTGGCAGCACACTTCTGCCCATGGCAATGGTAAATCGTCGGGAAGGAATCGTCAATTCCGTCATCGACTCAGAAGCAGCAGCGCCAAGTCGAGGATGAACAGCAGGACGATCGTGGTCTCCAGAACGACCATCCAGAAGTTGTTCCAGTCCTGTTTGAGCAGGCTGTAGAGATCTGCCAGAGTCCGCAACTTGACGTTGATCGTGTCGTTCCAGTCTTTGAGATGAAGACGACTGAAGAGGTTCTGGTAGATCCTCGCCAGATGCCAGTCGCCGAAGAACTTGGTCGTGTTGAGCAACTCGTCGTTGAGGCGGGCCATGTCGACGCGGATCTCCCGGAGGTTGCGGCTGACCTCCCGGCCGACCCCTCGGGGGCGTGCGACGTCGCGATAGGCCACTTCCAACGCCCCATCGAGCACGCGATCGTAGGCCGCCAGCTCCACGAGCTGCACGTTCGCCAGTTCCATCACATGGAGAACCTCCTCCAGGCTGTCCTGCTCGCCCACCACCAGGGCGGCGTCCCAGTCGGCCACCACCAGGTCGGTGTCGTAGTAGGTCAGGTATCGTTCGGTCGATTCGGCGGCCTCCTGGTCGGAGAGCCGGCTCGCATCGCTCTCCTGCGTCAGCAGCGCCGCGATCGCCCGACGGTTGTCCATCAGCCATTGCTCCGCCGGAGGATTCCTCCGATCCGTCTCGGCAGGCAACTGGTAAAGGCAGAACACCGTGTAGTCCTCGCCCTCGCCCAGCGAGGCAACCGGTCGCACCATGTAGGGTTCGAGTTCCCGGCGGACCTCTTCCACGACCTGGACGACTTCGGCCTCGATGCTCTTGCCGGCAAGCCTCAGTCCGTAGTACTTCGCGAGGTCCTCAATCGCTCGGACTTCGAACGGCGCGCGGACTTGGACGCTGACGGCCCCGACGTTGAACACCTTGATCGTCATCGACACACTCAGGGGCCCCACGGACGTCTCACATGTCTTCGGCGCCAGCGTGACGCTCTGCGGCAGATAGAAGAACGGGTTCCTCGGCCCCGGCTTGCTCGCCCCGACGGGGTATCGCTGGGTCTTCTGCCCAAGGATCTCCGGAATGGGTTGGCGTTTCATGTCATACGCCACATCGAATGCGCGGATGTAGATCACTTCGCCCTTGAGCGAAGTCTGCCCGGCTCCGCTGCCATGCATCGACTGCTTCGACGGTTCCATGTCCAGCAACTCCCGCCCTAGGCTCTGACCAGTCGCACGCCCGGCTTGCCCTGGGCGCCGATGGCTTCGAGAAACCGCTCTTCGACGTACCTCTCGATCTCTTCGCGTTCGGTCTTCGTGCCCTTGACCAAGGGGATCTGTCCGCCGGCGTAGGTCTGGTGCCCGCCGCCGGTGCCCTTCCTGGCGACCATGTGCCGAACGACCTTGCCGGCCAGATTGTTCTCCTCCGACGTGCGGAGCGAGATGACCATCTTGTTGTTCCAGTACCCGGTGCACATCGTCCAGGTGGTCTCATCTTCGCGGAGCAGCAGGTCGGCCACCTCCGCGATCATGTCGGGATTGTCGACGTCGCCCAACTCCGTGATGATGGCAGGCCCCTGCGCGCGGGCATTCCTCAGAGCGTCGGCCAACATCTGGTAGTACACCCGGGGCACTTTCCCCCGCTGGATCTCGCCGATCATGCGGTTGTTGGCGAAGGGGTAGAGGAACTCGATGGCGTCGATGTCGGCCCGCGAGGATTCCCGGCCGAAATCCTGGGTGTCGGAGCGAACGCCGTAGAGCAAGGCGGTCGCCAGAGGCGTCTCGGGCGTGATGCCGGCCTCGATCAGATACTCGACGAGGATCGTGGAGGCCGCCCCGTAGCCGCTGCGGATATCCGTGAATTCCACAGACCGGGTCCGCCGGCGGATGGGATGATGATCGATGACGATATCCGGCAGAACCCCCTCGGGCAGCGAGTTGTTTCCCGTCCCGGGCTGGGTGTCCACCATGGCGATGAGATCGTATTTGTCGTAGTCCACCTCGGCGTAGCACCGCAGATTCAGGCCCAGGTACTTGACGAGGGCCCGGTTCTCGCCCCGGCCGACCGTGCCCCCGCACACGATGGAGCACTGGAGGTTGCCCAGGTTGTTCGCCAGTTTCCGCAGGGCGACGGCCGCCGCCAGGCTGTCCGGGTCCGGGCTGTCCTGCATCGCGATCAGGAGGAAATTCTTGCCCGCCAACAGCTCGGTCAGTTTCTGAAGTTTCAATCCGGTCTTCTCTGCCGCTCTCATGTCGGGGATTGTATAGGCTGCGAACCTCCGTGACCAGCCCCTTGTCCCTACTTGCCTTTGCGGAAGGGCCTGAGCAACGCCAGAAACGCCGATTCGTCTCCCCGTGCCCGCCTCGGAAACACCCCTCGCTCCACCGAGTCGACCTCCTCGATGGAGTAGAACGCGTGGGGATTGAAGGTCTTGACCAGCTCGACCACCGTGTCGGCCTGCCGCCGGGGCACGATCGTGAAGACGATCTGGACCGGCCCGTTGGCGCCCTGTCCGTCGATGGCGGTGACCCCATATTGTCGGCCCCGGAGCCCCTCCAGCAGATCGCCGGCCGGCTTGGGGGTGATCACGCGGATCAGCACCATGCCCAACGAGAGCTTCTCGGCGATCCAAAGGCCAACGAAGTTGCCGGTGGCGAACCCCCCTGCGTAAGCGATGTAACAGACGGGATTCGTGAGGTTCTGCATGATCTGACCGATGACCAGGATCCAGATCAGGACCTCAAAGAAGCCCGCGATCGGCGCCAGGTACTTGAAGCCCCTGGCAACGAGGATCAGCCGCACCGTGCCCACCGACACGTCGGTAATGCGGGCCAGGAAGATCAGCCCAGGCAGGATCACCCAGGAGAAAAGAGGCGTGTCGGGGAACAACGCGGCAGTCACAGCCATTTCCTTCTTTTGAAATAGACGAGCATGACGGCCGCTACCACCAGCATCAGAAGCAGTACGGCCGCGTATCCAAACCGCCATCCGATCTCGGGCATGTTCGGGAAATTCATCCCGTAGACGCCGGCGATGAAAGTCAACGGGATGAAGATCGTGGCGATGATCGTCAGGACCTTCATGACCGCGTTCATTCGGTAGCTCAGGCTGGACAGGTAGATCTCGAGCATGCCGGACGCCATGTCGCGGAAGCTCTCGATCGTGTCGATGACCTGGATCGTGTGGTCGTAGACGTCGCGCAGGTAGATCCGGGTCTGGCTCCCGATCAGGGGAGACTCGTCTCGCTGCATGCCGCTGACGAGTTCCCTCAGCGGCCAGACGGAACGACGCAGGAACATCATCTCCCGTTTGAGAGAGTGGATCTTGCGTAGCGTGTCCTCCGTCGGATCGTCGATCAGTTCGTCCTCGAGCCCTTCGATCCGCTCTCCGATCTTCTCCAGGATGCCGAAGTAATTGTCCACGATAGCGTCGATCAGGGAGTAGGCCAGGTAGTCGGCGCCCATCTTGCGCACCCTGCCCTTGGCGAAACGGATCCGGTCCCGAATCGGGTCGAAAATGTCGCCCACGTCCTCCTGGAAGGAGATGACGTACGCCGGCCCCAGGACAATGCTGATCTGCTCGCTGTGGACGGCCTGGTTCGCATCGTCGTAGGTGAGCATCCGCAGCACGATGTACGCGTACGTGTTGTAGTTCTCGAACTTCGGCCGCTGGCCGGAGGTGACGATATCCTCCAAGATCAGCGGATGCAAATCGTATGCCTTGCCGATCTTCTCGATGATGGAGATCTCATCGATGCCGTCGATGTTGATCCAGGTGATCGTGTCGGTGTTCTGGAACTCCAGACACTCCTCGACGGAAACCCCCTGTTTCTCCCGGAAACTCCGCTCGTCGTAGTCGAAATACGTGATACGGACGGCCTCAGGGCGTTTCTCGCCCAGGTGGACGAGACTCCCGGGCGGGAGTCCCGACTTGTCGGATCGCCGGACACGGGCCGCGGCCCGGGATTGCCGGCTGACGGCCGCGTTCCTTCGCCTGGCCTTTCCTCCCATCACGTCAACCTCCCAGCGGGCCTCTGGACGCCCCGCCTTCCATCGCGACGTTCAGCGGCGGTGCCTGGCCGGCCTTGTCCTGCCCCATGTACAAAGTCACATGCGGGAACGGGATCTCGATGTTCTTCTCGTCGAATCGCCTCTTGAGCCGGCGGTTGAACTCGCGTCCGATGTTCCACTGCTTGATCGGCCGGGTCTTGGTCCGGGCCTTGATGATGATCGCCGAGTCGGCGAATCGATCGAGGCCGAGGATCTCGATCGGCTCCAGGATGTCGCCCGAGAACTGCGGATCGCTGCGAAGCTCCTCATCCACCTGACGGACCACGCGGATCACCTCGTCCACGTCCTCGCGGTAGGCCACGCGGATGTCGAACACGTAGCGGGAATAGTCCTTCGTCATGTTCGTGACGACGTCGATCATGCCGTTGCGGACGTAGTGCACGTTGCCCGCCAGATCGCGAAGCACGACCATCCGCAGGTTCAGCCGCTCGACGAGCCCCGACTTGCCGGCGATCTCGACCACGTCGCCCACGCGGATCTCGTCGTCCAGCAGGATGAAGAACCCGCTGATGACGTCCTGCACCAGATGCTGGGCGCCGAAGCCGACGGCCACGCCCAGAACGCCGGCGGCCGCCAGGACCGGGCCGATCCTGATATCCAGCTCCGACAGGATCGTCAGGGCCGCGATCGTGATGATCGTGGCGCTGATGACATAGCCGATGACCGCGCTGAGCGTGTCGGCCCGCTTCTTGTACTCGTCGTCCATCGCCTTTCGCCGGCCGAGGAACGCGAACAGCCGCGAGGACGCCATGTGAGAGAGCCTGATGCCGGTGTACATCAGGACCAGAATGACCGCGATTCTCAACCCGTGGTCCGCAATCCAGGTCCAGGCCACTTCGGCGTATCGGGAAATGCTCTTGTCCATTTGAAGACTCTCCTTGAAACGAGTCCATCCGTTTCAGGCGAACGCCAGGGGAAGAGATGCCCCACCTCGCGGCTCGTCTGCTCTCCGACAGGACAGGACCGACCTGCGTGAGACTGAATTGTACTGGACATGAGAGCGAAAGCGAGGAAAAAAAGACGAGTCGGCGGCGGTCAGCCCTCGTTGGGCTCCGCCGGCGTCGGCAAGGTCGGCGGAGCGACGACCGGCTCCGCAGCGGCTCCCTTGAGCAGTTCCTCGATCTGCTTGCGCTGCTCGGCTGCGAGGGCGGTCAGGTCCGCGACCTGTTTCTGGAGGGCCGCCGTGGCGCTGACCTGGCTGCTGGCGCGGGCCAGCGTTTCGTGGGCCTTCTGGACGAACTCCAATGCCTCGTCGCGCTCCCTGTTGGCCTTGTCGATCTGAGCCTGGAGCTGATCGCGGCTCTGCTGGACGGCGACGAGCTCCTCCTTGGTCTTGGTGATCTCCTTCTCCGCCAAGGCGAGGTTGTGCTTCAATTGCTGCACCGCGGTCTTGGCCTCGCGAGCCTCCTGCTGGGCCTTCTCCACCGCCGCCTTGTCACAGCCGGAGAGAAAGACAAGGGGGCAAAGGACAAAGGGCAGAAGCCAGATGGCGGACGATGCACGGCAGGACCGCCCTCGGCCCTCCATGCCCCGTTCCACGTCCCCTATCGCCCATCCTCCGCACCCCATCGTTGTCTTCATATTCAGCTCTCCTACAAGCGCCGGCTCGTGGGTTCCATCGACGTCGACTTCTCAGAGCTGTTTATCGGCCGCAACCGGGACCCCTCTGTAGTGGGGGCGTCCCGCAACCTTGAAAAAGTCCGCACCGAATCGACGGCCGGCCGCGAAAGACGCTCCCTCCCCGGTGGCCGCAGCCTCCGCAGGGCCCTGCACCACGATTCAGCAGGTTCGGGCGCCGAGCTTGTAGGTGAGGATCTTGAAGATCAACTTGGCCGCCAGAAACTCGGGCGCCCAGGCGCCCTTGACCGGGCACATCTCGACGACATCGAGCCCCACGACCGTCTTGCGGCGGCACACGGCCCTCATCAGGGCCAGGACGTCATACCAGAGCAAACCGCCCGGTTCCGGGGTCCCGGTGGACGGCATGACCGCCGGATCGAACACGTCCAAGTCGATCGTGATGTACACCTGGTCGGTGAGCCTGGCGACGACGTCCTCGATCCAGGACGTGCCGCCCTGGAGCCTCTCGGCGAAGAACACCTGTCCTGGCACCATGGACGGCTTCTCCGAGAGATCCATGCTCCGGATGCCGACCTGCGTGATCGGGCACAGCTCCCGGGCCCTGGCCATGACGCACGCGTGGTTATACCTGGACCCCTCGTACTCCTCCCTCAGATCGGAATGGGCGTCGAGCTGCAGGACGCTCATACCCGCAAAGCGGCTCGCGTGCGCCTGGATCGCGCCGATGCTCACGGAATGCTCCCCACCCAGGAGCACGACGAACTTGTCATTTGCCAGATGGGCCGCGACCTTGCCTCGGACGGTCTCCACCATCTTCTCGGGCGGTTCATCGCCTTGGACGGCCGGCTGATCCGTGTAGATCCCGTGCAGGTGGACCTGCGAATCGGTCTCGATGTCGTACAATTCCACGGTCTGCGAAGCCTTGATGATGGCCTGCGGCCCCTTGTCGGCGCCCTTCATCCACGTGCTCGTCAAATCGTACGGCACGGGGAGCACGACGACGCGGGAATCGGCCGGATTGCTGTGCTCGGGCGGCAGGCCGCCGAAATTGTCGATGATCTCGCTCATGACGTCATCTCCAGGAATGATGAGAGCCCGTGCCCTTGAGGACACGGGCTGTATCGAATCGATGGAAAAAACCGAAACCGGCTGGTACGATCAGGCCCAGCGGGGGTCGTCGTCGAACAGGAACATGGCGATCGCCACGGTCGTGGTCCAGAGGTCCTTCTGTCCCTTGGCCGTCTGCGTGATGTTCGACGTGCGGATGATCAAGCCGCTGGACCGATAGACCTGCTCCTTTTCCGACCAAGCCTTGTTCGGGTCCACTTCCAGGCCGAGCGTCGTTCCGAGCATCCCGGCGGCCAAGTCTTCTGACAGGTCGCTGGCCTCTTTTTCATTCATGCCATGGCCGTGGACCTCGCTGAGGTACCCCCATTTGGACTCATCCTTCGGCACCGCCAGACCTACGGAGGAGGCCACGAGGCGGCCGTGTTCGTCGGTGTCGGCCCTGGCCATGACGCAATAACAGATCCCGCCGGGGGTCAACAAATCCAGCCCCTTGTCCCGGCTGATGAGCTTGCAGTGGGGCGGCAGGATGGACGAAACCTGCACCAGATTCTGCTGGGCCACACCGGCTTTGCGAAGCGCGTCTTCGAAACTCTTGAGTTTGTACTTGTGGCGGCCGACGCCCTTCGTCAGAAAGACCCTTGTGGGAACCAGGTTCTTCATGTTCACCTCCCGCAAACTGCAATGGAAACCAATAACCAAACCCCCTGCTCTGCCGGGTTCAGCTTGCGAATTATAGATAGCGCCCCGTCTTTAGCAATGAAAAATCTCAAAACACAAGAAATGGACGCGCCTTTTCCAGCCTGGCGCCGACCCGCCCGAGCTGTTCGAGGCCCTGCACGCGCTGCGTCCGGCGAAGTTCGAGAATGCGTTGCACGGTGACCGGACCCAACCCCGGCACTCTCAATAGCTCGCGCTGGGAGGCCTTGTTCACGTGAACCGGGAAGAATTCCGGATGCCGGGCGGCCCAGCCCTCCTTCGGGTCGATCTCCAGGGAGAGGTATCCCCCGTTGTCGTACGGGATGTCGGCGTCGGTGAAGCCGTACTTGCGCATGAGAAAATCCACCTGGTAGAGCCGATGCTCCCGCATGAACGGATCGGCCGGACGTGCGGCGGCCCCCTGCCCCTCAGCCGATTCCGCCGATAATGTCGGATCTCCCAGCCCCTTCTGAAAGGCGTTGAAGTAGATGCGGTGCATCCGGAGCCGGTCGTAGAGCCCCCACATGTACTTGACGATCTCGGCGTCCGACTCGCCGGCCGGACCGACGATGAACTGCGTCGTCTGCTTGACCTTCGCGAACCGCGAGCCCTGCGCCGTCAGCTCGCTGATCCGCTTGATCGGACGGATGATGTCGCGAAGGTAATCCTTGCGGCTCGAGAGCCGGGCCAGATGCGCGGCGCCGGGAGTCTCGATGTTGAGCGACACGGCGCTGGCCAACGAGACGGCTTCGTCGATCGCCGCATCGCTGGCGCCGGGGATCACCTTGAGGTGAATGTAGCCCTTGAACCGGTGCTTGCCGCGGAGGATCCTGGCCGTGGCGTTGAGCCGCTCCATGGTTGCGTCCGGCGTGCCGATGACGCCTGAGCTGAGAAACAGGCCGAAGACCTCCTTGCGGTCGTGATAGTCCAGAAACACCCGGGCCGTCTCCTCCGGGCTGAGCGTGCACCGCCGGATGTCCTGGTTCTCCCGCAACGGGCAATACTTGCAGTCGTTCGAGCAGACGTTGGAGACGAGCGTCTTGAGCAGGACGCTCGTGCCGCCGTTGGGCAGCGTGACCGGGTAGATCCACCGCCCGTTGCCGCCCCGCGTGCGGTGCTCGTCCCGGCGCGTGCCGCAGGCGCACGCCAGATCGTATTTGGCGTCGTCGCTGAGGATTTCCAGCTTCTGCTGCGTGTCCGGCTTGGAGATGACCCCGACCATGAAATCGAAGTATGAAGTGGGACAGGAGAAGTGTCAAGTGGCAACCGAGGAAGTCCCGCGGGCGCTCCGCTGCCGGCGATGCTCACGCCGCAGCACCCTGCGGACCAGACGCGTCAGCAGGATGGTGACGATCACGGTGACAACCAGCCCGATCCAGAAGAACACACGGTAGACAGGCGGAGTCGGGCCCTCTCCGTACACGTAGGAGGCGATGTCCGTCAGCGACCGCAGGCCGGCGCCGACGTAGACGTACATGACCATGGCCGGCGCCACGCCGAGGGTGGTACCCAGGAGATACTTCCAGAAAGAGACTTTCGTCAGGCCGAACGCGTAGTTCAGGAGGACATAAGGAGCGATCGGGCTCAGACGGCTGAGGATCACGACCGTCAGACCGTGCTCATCCACCGCGTCGTCGAGCGCGGTGAACCGCCGGCTTCGAAGGATCCGCCGGGCCATCCAGTCCCTTGCCAGGACCCTGCCGAGCCAGTACGCCGCACAGGCCCCCAAGACGCCGCCGGCCATCGCGACGAGGCTGCCCCTGAACACGCCGAACAGGAGGCCGGAGGCGAACGTCGGAATCGACGCCGGGATCAGAAACACGCAGGCAATGATGTAGACGCCGATCAGAGCGACCGGACCCCAAGGCCCCAGAGCCGCGATGGATTCGAACAGGCGGGTCAGCCACGGAAGAACGGGCAGTACCAGCGCCGCCATCGCCGCGGCGGCGAGCACCATCGTAAAGACCGCCAGTTTCGTCCTGCCGACCGCCATAGTCCCTGCCCACTCTGACGCCAGATCTGGTTTCGGTCATTCTGCGATAGAAATACCCAGATAGTTCATCTTTGGCCACATGGATTTCCCAACCGCACTTTGCCCTTGAGAGGGCCGGGCCGATGGGGCATCCCGTCGTGTGAGTCGCAGGACGGCGAGATCGGCGACGTCCGCGAAGTTCACCGCTCGTCGGACCGCCGAATTGGGGACAGATGCCCCGCTCGAGAAGACAAGTAGCTGCATCAGAGCTTGGTCGGGTCCAGGACCACGTGCTTGATGCTCTTGCGGAGAAAGGTGTACGTGATGTGGACCCGGCCGTCCGACGCCTGGATCACCGCCGGATAGGAATACTCGCCGGGCTGGGTCTCCAGATCCAACCTGACGTCCCACTGCTTGCCATCCTGGGAGGTCGCCACATTCAGCGGGCTGCGGCCCTTCTTGGTATTGTTGAAGACCAGCAGTTGCCGGCCGTCCTTCAACGTGACGGCGTCAATCCCCGAATTCGGATTGGGCAGGTTCGTCAACGACATCGGGCTCCAGGTCCGGCCACCGTCCTGCGACCAACTCTCCGAAATGAAACCCTTGCCCTTGGTCCGGCAGAGCATCTGGAGCCGGCCATTTGGATAGGTCAGGATCGCCGGCTGAATCGCGCCCATCGTCGCCGGGTCGTTCAGCGGGCCGACCACCTCCCAATTCTCCAGATCGTTCGTGATTTCGACGTGGACCCGCCAACCTGCGTGCTCGCTGCTCGACGGGCACAGGATCCGGCCATCCTCAAGCTGCACCGCCTTGTTCTTGATCGGTCCCATCACATGCCCCGGCAGTCTTCGCTGGTCCTTCCAGGTCGCGCCGTTGTCCTCGGAGACCATCCTCTCGCCCCACCATTGGCTCGGCGTCGGACCGACCTTGAAGAACAGGACCAGCGGCCCCTCGCGCGGCTGGAACAGAACCGGGTTCCAGCACGGATAGCGTCTCTGAGGCGACATCACGCCGTTGACGACCTCCACCGGCCGCGACCAGGCCCCGTTCTCCCACCGAGAGACCCAGATCCCGACGTCGTCCTCGCCCTCATCGGCGCCGGCAAACCACGCGGCGAGAATCTTCCCATCGCGGGTCTCGACAATAGTCGACGCATGACAGCCAGGGGTCGGCGGACTCTCCAGCGGGAAGACCAGTCCGGCCCGCTCCACCGCTGCATGCGGTTGCGTCCCGCTTTCCGTTGCCATGGCACAACTGCCCGAGAGGCAAATCACGAAGGACGCGAACAACACCACGCGCTCTCTCATTGCAGCACCTCCAATTCCTCTGTCACAAGCAACACCGTACGCCGAAGGATCATGCTACCGGCAGACGCTCCGGCAGTAAAGCCTGCATCCCCATGGTGAAAGCGACGACCGGGACGAGAATATGAAATGGTGTTTCCTTCGTACCGCACTTGGCACTATAATTTGAAGGACCGTTTCCAGGGGTGGAGCACCACTGTGGCGTTGTTGTTCGGGGAAATGCCCTATGGCCGGACTGACATTCTTGATCCTGTTCCTGCTGCTGATCGCACTGACGGCGATCGTCTGCCTTTCGATCGCCACGACCATTCCGGTTCCGATGCTCGTGCATCTGCTGATCACCAAGGGGAACATTCAGTTCGATGAGATCCGCGACGTGCAACCGGATATGATGGTTGACGTCGAGATGGAGGAGGAACTCGCCTGAGCGCTGTACAAGGCAACATTTTTGACATCCGGCGGTACGCCATCCACGACGGGCCGGGGATTCGGACGGCCGTGTTCTTCAAGGGTTGCCCATTGCGGTGCCGATGGTGCCACAACCCCGAGAGCTGGAAGCTCGACCCCGAACTGGGGCTTCGGCGGAGCCGATGCGTTAAATGCCGACGCTGCATGGAGATATGCGAGAGCGGAGCAATCACCTTCACAGAGAACGGTCCTTTGGCCGACCCCGCTCGATGCATGCTGTGTGGTCGGTGCGTTGAGGTCTGCCCGACGGGAGCATGGGAAATCATCGGACGAAAGACCTCCGTCGAGGAGGTGATGGCGGAGATCCAGAAGGACGTCGTTTTCTACGATCAGTCTCGCGGGGGCGCGACCTTCTCCGGCGGCGAACCCCTGATGCAGCCCGACTTCCTGCTGGGTCTGCTGAAGGCCTGCCGGGACCAGGAGATCCACTCCGCGGTCGATACGACCTGCTACGCCAAGCCGGAGGTTTTGCGACAGGTGGCTGAGGTGACCAACCTGTTCCTGTGTGACATAAAACACATGAACAGCGAACTGCATGAGCAGTACACCGGTATACGCAACGACAGAGTCTTGGAGAACATCCGGATGCTCGCCGAGGCCGGCAAGAGGATCTTTGTTCGAGTCCCGATCGTCCCCGGCTTCAACAGTGACCGAGCCAATATGGAGCAGACGGCCCAGTTCATACAGTCGTTAAGAACAATCCGAAGGGTCGATATCCTGCCCTACAATCGCGGCGGCCTCGAAAAGGCCGGCCGGCTGATGGGACGGATCGATTTGATGGAGACCCAGGCCCCGGATGATGGTACAATGGACGGAATTGCCGGGGTTTTTCGAAGCCATGGATTCGAGGTCACAATAGGTGGGTGAGGCGCGCCTCACGAATTCGCGTCAGTGGGAGTCAACAGCCGTATGATGAGCGAACGAGTCGCCAAGTTGCGACGACAGAGCGTTGAGACCAAGCCGTATATCTCCGCTGAAAGAGCGGAGCTGATAACCGATTTCTATCGGAGCGACGTGCCCATGCGGGAGTCGGTGCCGGTCGCCCGGGCCTTGGCCTTCAAGCATCTGATGGAGAACAAGACCATCTGCATCAACGACGGCGAACTGATCGTCGGCGAGAAAGGCCCCGCTCCCAAGGCGACTCCGACTTATCCCGAACTGTGCTGCCACAGCAGCCAGGACCTGCAGATCCTCAACGATCGCGAGAAGACCTCCTACGCGGTCGCACAGGACGTTCGCAAGGTCTACCGCGAGAAGATCATCCCCTTCTGGTCGGGCAAGACGATGCGGGAGAAGATGCTCCGCGCCATGGACGAGCAGTGGCTGGCCGCCTACGAGGCCGGCATGTTCACCGAGTTCATGGAGCAACGATCCCCCGGCCACACCGTCTGCGACAACAAGATCTATCGCAAGGGCATGCTCGATTTCAAGCGGGACATCCAGGCAAGCCTGGACGCCCTGGACTATCTGAACGACCCGCAGGCCTACGCCAAACAAGAAGAGCTCAAGGCCATGCTCATCTGCGCCGACGCCCTGATCCGCTTCGCCGAACGTCATGCACAGAAAGCGAGAGCCCTGGCTGCGAAGGAGCCAAACCCGCAGCGAAAGGCCGAGCTCAAGCGAATCGCCGAGGTCTGCTCGCACGTCCCGGCCCATGCCCCGCGGGATTTCTGGGAAGCCCTGCAATACTACTGGTTCGTCCATCTGGGCGTCACAACCGAGATGAACCCCTGGGACTCCTTCTGCCCAGGGAGGCTCGATCAGCACCTGTACCCCTTCTACAAGAAAGGCCTGGACGAAGGGACCCTGAATCGTGAGCAGGCAGAGGAATTGCTCCAGTGCTTCTGGATCAAGTTCAACAATCAGCCGGCCCCGCCGAAGGTCGGAGTCACTGCCGCCGAGAGCGGCACGTACACCGACTTCGCCCAGATCAACAGCGGCGGCATGAAGGAGGACGGCTCCGACGGCGTCAATGAGGTGACGTACCTGGTCCTGGACGTGATCGAGCAGATGCGGCTCGTGCAGCCCAGTTCCTCGATCCAGGTCAGCAAGAAGAACCCCGACCGGTTCATCAAGCGAGCGGCCAAGATTATCCGCACCGGCTTCGGCCAGCCCTCGGTCTTCAACTGCGACCTGATCGCCCAAGAACTGATCCGCATGGGCAAGTCCGTCGCGGACGCCCGCAATGGCGGCTCCAGCGGCTGCGTTGAAGTCGGCGCGTTCGGCAAAGAGGCCTACATCCTCACGGGATACTTCAATATCCCCAAGGTTCTGGAGCTGACCCTCAACAACGGCGTCGACCCCCGGACCGGCAAGCAGATCGGCCTGGCGACCGGCGACCCCGAGCAGTTCGGCTCGTTCGAGCAGCTCTTCGAGGCCTTCCGCCGGCAGGTCAACCACCTGATCGACGTCAAGATGCGGGGCAACAACATCATCGAGCGGCTCTACGCGGCGTACATGCCGGCCCCCTTCCTGTCGATCCTGATCGACGACTGCATCGCCAAAGGCCAGGACTACCACGACGGCGGTCCCCGCTACACGACCAACTACATTCAAGGGGTGGGCATCGGCACGATCACGGACTCCCTGTCCGCGATCAAGTACCATGTCTACGATCGCAAGACGGTCTCCATGGGCGAACTGCTGGCCGCGTTGAAGACGAACTTCGAAGGCAGGGAGCCCCTGCGCCAAACGCTCTGGCAGAAGACGCCCAAGTACGGCAACGACGATGACTACGCCGACGAGATCATGCGGTCGGTCTTCGAAACGTACTTCGAAGCGGTGGACGGCCGGCCCAACACCAAGGGCGGCAAGTACCGCATCAATCTGCTGCCGACCACGGTCCACGTGTACTTCGGATCGGTCATGGGCGCCACTCCCGACGGCCGCAAGGCCGGCCTGCCCCTCTCCGAAGGCATTTCCCCCGTCCAGGGCGTGGATCGCATGGGCCCGACCGCGGTGCTCAAGTCCGCGGCCAAGATGGACCACGGCCGGACCGGCGGCACCCTGCTGAACATGAAGTTCACGCCCGCCCTGCTCGAAGGCGACGAAGGTCTCGACAGCCTCACGCAATTGATCCGCTCCTATTTCCGCCTGGACGGCCACCACATCCAGTTCAACGTGGTGAACGCCGAGACGCTGCGGAAGGCCAAGGCCCGACCCGAGGAATACCAGAACCTGATCGTCCGCGTCGCCGGCTACAGCGACTACTTCGTGGACCTCGGCGAAGCCCTTCAAAACGAGATCATCGAACGCACGGAGCAGAAGGGGTTCTGAGCGCAATCAGCCCTGGTGGACAACCCAGGTTCAGCTTGACCATCGACCGACGGCAGCCGATTGACAACTTCAGTCGGCGCGCTTAGACTCGGGAGTCATGGTCGCCATTGTTGAAGATAAGCGAATGGCGTTGGCAGAATTGTGTCATCGCTACGGTGTGGAGCGGCTCTACCTGTTTGGGTGGGGCGCAACGGGCCGTTTTGACACCCATCGCAGTGATCTCGACTTCCTGGTCTGCTTCGCGAATCGCGAACCGACCGGCGAGTATGCCGACCGGTCTTGGATTTGCGGACGATCTGGAACGGCTCTTCGGCCGGCCGATAGATCTGGTGACGGAGCAGTCGATCCGCAATCCGTACTTCAAGAGTGAGGTGGAGTCCACCCGGCAGCTCGTATATGAACAATCAGACGAGGAAACTGCTGTTTGACGTGCTTGAGTCCGCTCGCAGCATCCGCGTCTGGTGCCGGGATCGCTCTTTCGCGGATTACCAGGCAGATCGTCAATTTCGCCGCGCAGTCGAGCGGGAGTTTGAAATTATGGGCGAGCGATCAATCGTCTGCTTCGCACGGACCCGGCTGTCGCCGCGCATATCGATCAACTATCCAAAATAATCCGCTTTCACAATCGGATCATCCATGGCTACGACACAGTCGATGATGCCACTGTCTGGGGCATCGCTGATCAACATCTGCCGCGACTGCTTGCTGAGGTGGAGTCGCTTCTCCAAGAGCCACAAGATGAGTCGGACAGATCGGCGTGACCGTGTAATGCCACCATTGCAGAGTCAGACTGAGAGGTACCGCATGAAGAGGCTCTGGCCTTTGGGAGTTGCCGCGTTTGTGTCTGTCTCCAGCCTGGGTTGTGCCGTGAGTCCGCAGCAGAGGGAGGCCGCACGGGTCGTCCAGGCCCATGTGGCCAAGGTCGAGCCGCTGACCACGCAGGTGAACCGGGTGTATTGGGAGGCGACCACCACGGGCAAGCCGGAGAAGTTCCAGGAATTGGAGCAGCTTCAGGTCCAGGCCAAGCAGGTCTTCACCAATCTCGACGACTTCAACCAGATCAAGGCGCTTCGCGAATCGGGCAGGATCCGCGACCCGCGTCTGGCCCGCCAGATCGAGAAGCTCTATCTCAACTACCTGCAGAACCGGATCGAGTCGGGCCTGATGGAACGGATCGTCGCGCTCGACACGAAGGTCCAGGAGACCTTCAACAACTATCGCGGGACGATGGACGGCCAACCCATCACCATCAGCGACGTCTACACGATCATGACGACCGAGCCCAACGTGGCCAAACGCCGGGCCGCCTGGCAGGCCAGCAGGCAGGTCGGCAACGTCATCATCGAGGACTTCCTCAACCTGGTCCGGCTCCGCAACCAGGCCGCCCGGCAGGCCGGATTCGACAACTACCACACGATGATGATCGTCACGGGCGAGCAGGACGTGAAGGACCTCGACCGCATCTTCGACGAACTGGACCGGCTCACCCGCGAGCCGTACGCCCGTCTCAAGAAGGAGCTCGACGGGATCCTGGCCGCCGGCTACGGCGTCTCGCCCGAGGACCTGATGCCCTGGCACTACCACGATCCCTTCTTCCAGAGAACGCCGCTGGTCTACGAGCTGGACCTGGATCAATACTACAAAGGCCGCGACGTCGAGGCCCTGGCCCGCAAGTACTACGCGGGCATCGGCCTGCCCATCGACGAGATCCTGGCCAAGAGCGACCTGTACGACCGCGAGGGCAAGTACCCGCACGCCTTCAGTCACGACGTCGACCGGTGCGGCGACGTCCGCGTCCTGGCCAACCTCCAGGACACCGAACGCTGGATGGAGACGATCCTCCACGAGCTGGGGCACGCGGTCTACGACCGATACAAGGACATGAAAGAGCCCTGGCTGCTCCGCGAGCCGGCCCACCCGTTCACAACCGAGGCCGTCGCCATGTTCTTCGGCCGGCTCAGCCGCAACGCCGACTGGATGCAGAAGATGCTCGACCTCTCCGACGAGGAGACCGCGAAGATCCGCATCGTCAGCGACCGCTACCTCCGTTTCCAGGAGGTGCTCTTCACCCGCTGGGCGCTGGTGATGTGGCAGTTCGAGAAGGCCCTGTACGCCGATCCCGACCAGGACCTGAACACCCTGTGGTGGGACCTCGTGGAGAAGTACCAGTCGCTCAAGCGGCCGCCGGGCCCGCCCGACGCCGGCTGGGCCTCCAAGCTCCACTTCACCACAGCCCCCTGCTACTACCACAACTACATGCTCGGCGAGCTGCTGGCCTCCCAATTGCACAATCATCTCGTTCACAAGGGAATGAAGCTTGAATCGGACGAGGGGGTCAGCTATGTTGGCGACCAGCGCGTGGGACAGTACCTGCGCCGGTACGTGTTCGGCCCCGGCGCCCGCTATCGGTGGGACGAGATGATCACCCGAGCCACGGGCGAGCCCCTGACGCCGAAGTATTTCGTCGAGCAGTTCATCGAGTGAGTTCATGATCTATCTGTTTGCGATTCTTGCCTACCTCCTCGTGCTGACGGGCGTCGGCGTCTACAAGTCCAGGCAGGTCAAGACCCAGGCCGATTTCGCGGTCGCCGGCCGGTCCCTGTCGCCGTGGGTCCTGGTCTGCACGATGCTGGCGGCCTGGATCGGCACCGGCTCGATCGTCGGCAACGCCGGCAAGACCTACGAGAGCGGCCTGGCGGCGGTGATCATCCCCCTGGGCAGCGTCATCGGCATGATCCTGCTGACGCGGGTCGCCCCGCGGGCCCGCAGTTACGAGGTGTACTCGGTCCCCGAGATCATCGGCTCCCGCTATGGCACGACCGCCCGGCTGCTGGCGGTAGTGTCCCTCGTGATCGCCTACATGGTCATCGTCAGCTATCAGTTCAACGCCGGCGGGGCCGTGCTGCACGTGATCCTCACCGACAAATCGGGCGAATCGTTTCTGCCTCTGCCCTGGGCGACCGTCATCGCCGCCGCGTTCATCGTGACGTACACCATCCTGGCCGGGCTCATGAGCCTGGCCTACACGGACATCGTCACCGGCCTGATCATCACCGGATCGCTGATCGTCGCGTTCCCGATCCTCTGGGGACAGGCCGGCGGATGGCAAGGCATCGCCGACCGCTTCGCTCAGATGGGCAAGCCGGAACACATGAAGGCCTGGGGCGTCTTCAGCAAGGCCGAGATCGTCAATTTCGTCCTGCCCGTCTTCCTGCTGATCATGGGCGACGCCAACCAGTATCAGCGGTTCTTCGCCAGCAAGAGCGCCAAGGGGGCCAAGAGCGCCGTCACGTTCATGATCTTCGCGGTGCTGGTGATCGAGAGCCTGATCATCCTGGAGGCGTGGGTGGCCTCCAGCCTGATCCCGGACGCGGCGTTCGGAAAGTACGTGCTCATCTACGCGGCCAAGAACCTCATGCCCACCATGCTGGGCCTGTTCTTCCTGATCACCATCGTGGGGATCATCATCTCGACCGCGGATTCGTTCCTGCTGATCCCCTCGACCAGCGTGATTCGCGACATCTACCTCAACCACATCAATCCGAAGGCGTCCGAGAAACGGATCGTATTCCTGAGCCGCATGCTGGTGCTGGCCTTCGGCGTCATCGCCTATCTGGTGTCTCTGGCGTTCGCCAAATCGACCACGATCTTCGAGAAGGCCATGTACGCCTACACGATCTACGGGGTGGCGATCACGCCATGCCTGGTCGGCGCCTTGTTCTGGAAACGCGCGACCGGGGTCGGCGCGATTTGCTCCATCGTCTGCGGGACTGCGACCGCGCTGACGTGGTCCGAGTTGCAGGCGAGGGGATTGCTGCCGGGATGGACGACCGAGCTGGACGCCGTGCTGCCGGCGATCACGATCTCGGTCGCCGCCCTGATCCTCGGGAGCCTGCTGAGCAAGACGAGCGACAGACGAATCCCGTCACTTTCCTAGCCGCCATCGGCGACGAGGCCCAGAGCGATGTTCCCCAAAGACACGTACGTCAAGCGAAGAAACCTGCTCAAGGCCCAGGTTCCGTCCGGGCTGATCCTCCTGCCGGGCAACGACGAATCGCCGATCAACTTCGCGAACAACGCATATCCGTTCCGCCAGGACAGCACGTTCCTCTACTTCTTCGGGCTCGATCTGCCGGGCCTGGCCGCGATCATCGACGTGGACGAGGGGACCGAATGCGTCTTCGGGACCGACCCGACTGTCGAGGAGATCGTGTGGACCGGGCCGCTGCCGCTGCTGCGCGACCGCTGCGAACAGGCCGGCGTCACGCACACCGCGACGCCCGACAAGCTGGAGGCGATCCTGAACGAGGCGGTGCAGAAGAACCGAACCGTGCACGTGCTGCCCCAGGATCGGCCGGAAAATGTGCTCAAAATCTGGCGATGGCTCGGCATCGCGCCGGGCGTTCTGCACAAGTACCTCTCCGAGCCTCTCATCCGGGCGGTCGTTCAACAGAGGTCCGTCAAGTCGGCCGAAGAAGTCGAGCAAATCGAAGCGGCGCTGGCAATTTCGAGCGAAATGCACACGACCGCGATGCGGCTGACCCGGCCGGGCGCGGTCGAACGGGAAATCGCCGCGGCCATCAATGCGATCGCCATGTCGCACGGCGTGCAACTGGCTTTCCCCACCATCTTCTCCCGGCACGGCGAGACCTTGCACAACCCTTGCTATGAGAACACGCTGAAGACCGGGGACATCGTCGTCCACGACTCCGGCGCCGAGTCGCCTCTGCACTACGCGGGCGATATCACGCGAACGATCCCGGTCTCCGGCCGATTCTCCCCCAGACAGAAGGAGATCTACGCCATCGTGCAAACCGCCCAGGAGCGGGCCGTCGCCTCGGCCAAGCCGGGAGTCGAGTGGCGCGAGGTCCATCGTCTGGCGGCCGTCTCGCTGATGCAGGGCCTCAGGGAACTGGGCGTGGTCAAAGGCGATCCGCAGGAGGCCGTGGCGGCCGGGGCGCACACGCTGTTCTTCCCGTGCGGGCTGGGCCACATGATCGGCCTGGACGTGCACGACATGGAAGGCCTCGGCGAAGACTACGTGGGCTACACCGAGACGATCAAACGAAACCCCGCGTTCGGCTGGCGGTCGCTGCGGCTGGCCAAGCCGGTCGAGCCGGGCTACGCCGTCACGGTCGAACCCGGCATCTACTTCATCCCCCACTTGATCGACCGCTGGAAGGCCGAGCGCAGGTGCGAGCCGTTCATCGACTACGACCGGCTCGAAGCCTGGCGGCATTCCAACGGCGTGCGGATC
>JAAYVJ010000427.1 GCA_012517265.1 Planctomycetota bacterium
ACGATGTATGATCTTCTGTTCTTGCGCATTCTTACCCTGCCTCAACAACAGCCATTTCGACCTATTCGCAGCGTGTCTTAATACAAACATACGAATTCATTCGCCCCCCCGCCAACGTCCGACAATCGGGAGCGGGTCATGGCAGTTCCGTGGGGATTACCGGAGCCTGTTCTCGCCAACGGGAATGGCGGAGGATTTCCCGCTTAGGGCAGTTTCCTCGCGACGCTCCGGACGAACGCGTCCGTGGCCGGACTCCAGCATCCCGCCGGAGCCACGATCGATGCACGAACGGGATCCGCCAGAATCGTCACAGACGACCCGGCCTCGTTGAAGCGCCAATGGCCCAGGACGTACGTGAGGGATTGCCCGGCCCGGATCTGCCCGATCTCAACGGCGGTCCAGGCACGACTGTAGACGCGCACGTCGTCGATCGCCCCCGAGTACAGGGTGGTCACGGCTGGGATTCCCTGCGCGCCGAGGTTCAGGTGGCCGAGTCCGGACCCCAGGGCATATGACCAGGCGCCGCTGGCCCGCTGCGCGCCGTCCAGATACGAAGTCATTGTCGTTCCATTCCACGTCACGGCGACGTGATGCCATGCGTCCCGGATCTCCGCGAGAGTGATGCCTGTGGACCAGGCATTGCCGCCATCGCCGAGATGCCGCACAATCAACACCTTGGAATCGCCGGTGTTGAACTGGAGCCCCCAGTGCGTCGCCAGGCCGTCGGAGCTGCAACGGACCATGACTCCGGCGTTGTCGTTCTGCGTCGCGGCGGCTTTCATCCATAATGACAACGTGTATTGGCCCGCCAGTTGGAGTTGCGTGGAACTGTCCGACGTCTGCGCGTAGTCCGCGACTCCGTCGAGAACACTCAGATCCAACGCGTTGTCGAGGGCGCCGGCCGTCCATCTGGGGTTCCCGACAAGCTGGAGCTGATTGCCGCACCCGGAGGCGTCGCTGGCCGTTTCCCGTACGGTTCCGGCCAGGCACAGGCCCCCGGTGAATTTGACGTTGTACGCGCCGCCGCGAAGCCGCAGATTGCCGTTCACGATCGCCAGGCCATCGACCTTGAAATTGTTGGCGTCTTCGAGAATCAGGTTGCCGCCCACGTACAGCGCGGGGGCGTTTGGGGCAGCCGTGATCGTGCTCCCGCTGCCCGTCACGGTCAGATCGCCCGGCACGAGCAGCATCCCTTGCACGGTGACGTTGCCGCCAAGTGTCAAATGGCCGTCTCCCCCACGCCACCAGATGCGAACCTCCCCCGGGCTGCTGCTCAGAGGGCTGCTCGTGATCTCTCTGCGCGAGAGGAGGATCTTCGTGTAGCTGCTGGTCACCGGAGGCCAGGCCAGCGACACGTCCGCATAGGGGCGCGTCTGTCCGACGCATGCGCCCGTCAGTTGATTCGCGAAGACATCGCCATCGAGCGAGGCGGCGACCGCCTGGTTGATGACGTTTCCCTGCGTGAGCATGTCGCCATGAAGAACCCAGTTCGGTCGCAGCGTAGTGTCCGTCTTCGTCCACAAACCGATCGCGGGGTTCAGCCGGATCGCCGCGGACAGGCCGTACGAACCGGCTTTCCGTCCGTTCTGCAGGTGATAGGCCTCACAGGAAACGTTGTAGAGACAGCGGTCGGTCGAATCCGATGTATCGAGAGCCACGCTGACATCGTAGTAATCGGGGCTCCCGGCGAGCAACTGTTGCCAGTTCCACGTCCACGGAAGCGAACTCTCGGCGCCTTGGGGGCGAGTCAGTATGCCCCGGGCGTGCTCCAGTCCCGACTCGGCCAGGTGTTTCAACTGGACTTCCATGAGCATGTTCTGCCCGCAGGCCAGTTCGACGTCGGTTCGGGCAATGAACCCGGCCGCGATGACTGTGACCGCCAGAACGATGAACAGAACCATCAGAAGCGCCACGCCGCGTCTGCCGCGATCGTTGGGAACTGAATGGAGGGCCATTCGGATCATAGTTCGTTCGTCGCCTTCCTCTGTTCTCAGTCGTCGTCGCCCGTTACGATCTGGTTGGATGCATCGAGCAGATAATCGGCCCGGCAACGGACAGCCGCCACAGTCTCACAGCGATTCCATCTGCCATTTTCGAAGACCTCCAACGTAATGGCAAGCGTCCTCGTCCTAGGCGGCGAGGCCCCGAGGAACCCGAACTGCACGTTGTTGCAGTCAGAAATCAGCGGTGTGATCTTCGAGTTGTACTGTTGGCCCATTTGGTCTTTGGTGCCGGACTGCGACAACTGAGCCAGGGTATATTCCGGATCGCTGTTGGCCCAGAACCGGCGCAACTGCAACAGGGTGGAGTCCGAACCCCGCTCGATGTAGACCAGCTCGTTGAGGTTGATCCGCCCGTTCTTGTTGTCGTCCGCCCGCCACAAGACGAGGTCCTTGCCCGGAGCGGCACAGATCATCTTGCAGTTGCCGATCAGATCCGACAAATACAGGGTCGTGTGACGGATGCGAGCCGCCGTCCGCGCCGAGTCGTTCCCCACCGTGCTGGCGCTGCTCATCGCGAACGCCAGCGTCGCCACAGCAGACAGAATGACGCTGGTCACCATCAAGCCGACCATCAGCTCGACCAAAGTGAACGCTCTTTCGTATCGTGTTCTTCTCATCTTCACTTCCCGACGTCTTGGCCCGCAATGAGGACCCCGGCACGCTCCCGCGTCACCGACCGATCAGGTGGGGCATGGTCACCACCAGGCGGCCCCGATCGTAGACACGCACGACCACCAGGATGAACCCCGTCTCGGACGATGCGGACTGCTGCACCGCGATATTCGCAGTACAGGTCACATCGCGTCTGAACCCCGCGTACTGGGGATCGGTGAACACGGCCCCGGTCACATCCTTGACCTTTCCCTCCTCCTCCGGGTATCCGTTCCAGGTGCTGATCTGACTGAAGGGAGTGGCGACGATCCGGCACATCAGGTCATTGGCGAGCCTGGCCGCCAGGGTCCGGTGATTCCCCTCAGCCTGCGCCGCAGCGCCGCTGGAGAACGGCAATAATACGCCGGCGGCCGCCATGCCCAGGATCACCAGGGCGATGACGGTCTCCGGAAGTGTGAATCCCAATCGCGTCTTGTCGCAATCAGTAGGCATAGTAGGCCGTGCCGCTGCCGTCTGTGCCCGAATTGCCGGGCCGAATCTCGCCCGTGGCGGGCTTGTAGATCCAGCCTGCGCTGTCGTCCGCGA
>JAAYVJ010000428.1 GCA_012517265.1 Planctomycetota bacterium
GATCGCCGGGCTGCTGGCCGTGGTCCTGCTGTCGATGATCCCCCTGATTGACGCCCGGGCCCAGGACCCCACCCGCTTCGAGGCGGACATCCAGGCGTTCGAGAGCATCGACCGCGTCAGCCCGCCGCCGGCCGATCCCGTTCTGTTCGTCGGTTCTTCGAGCATTCGCATGTGGACCGACGTCGCGGCGGCATTCCCCGACTACCCGGTGATGAACCGCGGGTTCGGCGGTTCCTATATGAGCGATCTGCTCTACTATTTCGACCGCGTCGTGGCCGTGTACGAGCCGGCTCTGATCCTCGTTTACGAGGGGGACAACGATCTGGCCGGCGGCAAGTCTGTGGACGTCGTGTACTCGGAATACGTCGAGTTTCTGGCCAAGGTCAAGAAACAGTTGCCCGCGGCGGATGTGGCGTTCATCGCGGTCAAGCCCAGCCCCAGCCGGCTTGCAGTCCTCGAAGCGATGCGGCAGTTGAACGCTCGTCTGGAGGCCCTGGCCGAGAACGACTCCGACCTGTGGTTCATCGACGTCTTCACGCCCATGCTCGACGGCGCCGGCCAGCCCCGCGCCGAGCTGTTTGGCTCGGACATGCTGCACATGAACGCGACCGGTTACGCCCTGTGGAAGAACATCGTCGGGGCCATGCTCGACGAATGGTCCGCCGGCAAGGGCCAGAGCTTCCTCTTTGACTTCGGCCCGTCCGACGCCATCACCAAAAACGGCCCGGCCCCCGACGACCCGGCCAATTACTGGAACAACGTGACCGACAAGGTCGGCGGCTCGGCCACCGGCAGCCTCCGCGGCCTGGTCAACACCCGCAACCGCGCGACGTCGCTCATGCTGCGGATGGTCAGCCCGTTCAACGGCAGCGGACCCAATCGCAACGGCACCACCCAGTCGACCGTCTTCCCGGCCAACGCCACGCAGGATTCGCTCTACGGCAACACCGCCGACTGGCAGGGATTCGCCAACGTGACCCCGAGCTTCAAACTGGTGGGTCTGGACCCCGAGCGAACGTACAACTTCACGTTCTACGCGTCGCGGATGGGAGCCGCGGACATTCGCGAAGCGGACTACACGGCCACCGGTTTCAACTCCGCTTCCACGCCCTACGACGCGGCCAACAACGTCGACGGCACCGCCGTCCTGGTGGGGATCATCCCCGACGCCGAGGGGGCCATCACGATCAGCCTGGCCCCGACCGATCGCAACAACAACGCGTATCGCTTCGTCTATCTCGGCGCGATGCGGATGGACGAGATTCCGCAGCAGCAGCCGGTGGTGTTCGTGAAGGAGCCGGCGGACCAGACGGTCGAGGAACTCCGGCCCGTGACGTTCGCGGCCGCGGTCGATAGCACGCCGCCGTACACGATCCAGTGGTTCAAGAACGGCCAGCCGATCCGCGACGCCAACGAGTTCACCTACACCATCGACTCGGCGACGCTCGATCTCGACGGTTCGGTGTTCTCGGTCAAGGTCAGCAACGAGCTGTACAGCGCCACGAGCCGCCAGGCCGTGCTGCATGTGATCCCCGACGTCAACGTGCCCGCCCTGCTGTCGGTGGAGGTGGTCAACGGCCTGACTCTGCGTCTGACCTTCGACGAGCGTCTGGACCCCATCAGCGCCGCGGCCATCGAGAACTATCGCGTCAACGGCGGACAGATCGCAGTCGCCGCCGCGACGCTGGAAGCCGATGGGCTGACCGTCACGCTGACTCTGGCGACGCCCGTGACGGGCGCATTCGATGTGGCAGTCTTGGGCGTGCGCGACCTGGCCGGCAATGAGATCGTCGAGGAAGCCACCGGTTCCGGCGAGATCCGGGCCCAGGTGATCCTGGTGGACTTCGGCTCCTCCGCCACGCCCACGACGACGGGCCCCTCGCCCGACGACCCGGCCAACGCGTGGAACAACGTCACCGACGCCATCGGCACCGCGGTCGGCGCCCAGCTCCGCAACCTGGTGACAACGGAGAACGTCGCGACCAGCGTGAGCCTGGTGATCCTGACCCGCTTCGGCGGGGCCAACACCAACGGCACGCTGGCCTCGCCCCTCTTCCCGGCCGACGCGACACGGGATTCGCTCTTCGGCAACACCGAGACGTTCAACGGCCTGGCCAACGTGTTCCCGAGCTTCAAGCTGACGGGCCTGGACCCGATGCGGACGTATGACTTCACGTTCTACGCCTCGCGGCTGGGCGTCACGGACAACCGCGAGACCGGGTACACGGTCACCGGCTTCAACTCGGGCTTCATCGCCCTGAACGCCACGGCCAACGTGGACAAGTCCGTCACGCTGACGGACATGGTCCCCACCGCGGCCGGCGAGATCACGATCAGCCTGGCCCCCACCGCGGCCAACAACAACGCCAATCACTTCACGTACCTGGGCGTCTTGAAGATAGAGCCGACGCCGATAACGCCCCGGCAGTAATCGGAGTCGTGAAGAACCTATGAAAACAGCCCGCCACGGGGATCGTCCCCGTGGCGGGCTGCTTTTCTTGGCGACAGTCGCAACGCTTCACTCTGCCCCGGCGTTCCCAAGGCATCTCCAATCCCCGCCGCGCCTTTCTTCTCCGCCTCCTCAGTGCTTCCGTGGTGAATCCGTTCGGGCAATCCTAGCCTTTGATCGCGGTGACGAGCCGGCGGGTTTCCGGCGACTGATTTTGCTGGGCAGCCTTGAAGGCCGCGACCTGTTCGGCATTCTGCGTTTTGAAAAGCTCGTTGCCCTGGATGATCTCCTTGAGGGCCTGGCTCTTGGCGCGAGCCTCCTGGAGGAAGCGGACCGCGCGGGTGCCGAGGACCCCGCCGAACAGGGCGCAGACCCCGATCCCGACGTCGAGCGCGGAGTCCGCCACCTGCCACGCATCGGGTCGTTCCGCGGACTGGGCCAATGCGGCGTTCGCTGTCTGCCAGTTCGACTCGGCCAGGATCTGCTCAGAGGTCTCGGCCTGCGGGTACTTCTTGGGCAGGCCGCAGTAGGCAGTGAACGAACGGCTCTGCAACTCCGAGAGTCTCGTCAGGGCCTGGAGCTGCGGCGAGGTCTGCTCATCCCGCGCGGTCTCGGCGGCCACCGCGGCGGTGCGATTGTGCAGCCAGGCGTTCTGCTTCTGCGTCTCGCCGGGCGCGAATCGCAGGCCGTTGCAGCCGCCCAGGGAAAGCGTCACGAGGGCGGCCAGCGCCAACACAACAGTTCTGCGGTTCGAAATGGTCCTTCGCATGGGTTCCTCCTGGATTTGAATGGGGTTCTGTACGGTTCGTGGATACAATGGCCGACGGCAGGCGATCTGAGAACAGAGGCAAGCATGGACACGGCAAGCTGCGGTATCCTCCCTGCCGACGCGTGGCGTTCTACCGATTTCCGATCGACGTGATTCGCGGTTTCGTGCGGCGTCCGTCGATCGGTCCGTGCCGCCAGACGCCGGATGTCTGGAACCAGTTGAGTCATCTTTGCGATCCCGACCGCTGCAATTGCCTTGTGTGGTGATCATGGCGTCTTGGCCGCGTCTGCAAGCCGCTTCTCGATGGCCTGGAGACGGTACTCGCCGGCGAGGGTTCGGCCTGCGAGTTGTTCGAGCTTCTGCTGGAATTCCTTCTGGTTTTGCAGCAACGCCGCGACGTCGTGCTGGAGCAGGCCGAGCTGGCGCTGGAGATTCACCCAGCTTCCGAGGATCAGCGAGGCCAATACCGTCAGTTGCAGCAGGACCGACAGGTTGACCCGGCGGTCCAGACGCCAGCGGATGGTGTTCTCTCTGGGCATGGGAAGGCCTCCGATTGAGGATGGATCACGGACGACGGAAGACACGGCGGCTTCGTTTCGTCAGGGCTTGGCGTAGAAGACGTATTGTTCTCCCAGGCGGAGCATGATCGCGCAGGCGCCCTCCGGGAGCGTGCCCTCGTCGTGGCAGGATTCGGCCAGATTCGTCGCCTCCACCGGCTCGCCGATCTCGTCGGGCGGCGCGCCGGGGTCTCCGAAGACCACCGCGCAGACGCTGTACACGTTGCGATGGACCAGGCTCTTGACCGTGACGGCATGGGCCGAGACGCCGGTTCCCGGCGCGACGAGCGTGGAGGTCTCCCGGCGGCGAACCGAATCGCCGCGAGCCATGTCGGCCAGAACCTGCTGTTGATCGGTCGTGTATCGACTGTCCATGAGAGGTCCCTTTCAGAATCCAGATGTGTCGCTTCAGACTTCGCACTTCCGCCGGCGGACGAGTCGGAGGTTGGTGCACTGGTCTCGAAAGTCGATGTGAACCCGCTCGATCCGGACGACGCTGCGATTGTCCCGTCGGCAGGCCAGCAGGTCCCGGCTCTCGGGACTCGACGTCACGAGGTCGCCCGGGTGCAGGTGCAGGCGCAACGTGGGCGTCTGCACTTCGGCCGTCTCGATGACCGCAGGCGATGCCTGGGCCTGCCGGCGGACGAACTGCCGGAGAGCGGCCGAATCGTCGATCTCATCGGGTCTGCCAAGACCCGCCTGCGAGCCTTCAGCGAAGATGCTCCGGGCCGAGACCTTGCGATACGCAAACCGACGCGGCATCGCGAGCACGTGGTCCACGACGGGAGCGGTCGAACCCACGGGGCCGTCGGGGATCGTGCAGCCGATCCGTTCGTCGCTGACGACCGACGCGGTGATTCGCACGCGCAGCAACCCTTTGAGGGCGGCCACCCACGTGTCGAGGTCGAGTTCGTCGCTGCTGAGCCAGACGCCGCACTCGTCGAGCAGGTTGTTGAACGCATGCTGGTAGTTCCACCATCGCACGCCGTCGTAGGAGACCTGCAGAAAGTAACCCAGCGAGCGACCCTGCGCGTCGGTGCTCAGGGCCGGCCAGAATCGCCGCCGGCGGGGAACCCAGTCCGCATGCTCGAAGAGGCGCGAGAAGTCGTAAGGCTCGCCCCGATCGTAGGGTGCGCCGCTGTAGTCGCCTGCCTCGTTGAGGCACCATTTGCGGTAGACGTCCTTGACTTGATGGAACTGGGGGTTCGTCGAGAGGGAGAACATCCGCCGGCTCGTGCCTTCCAGGGCGGGGTCCCAGGCTTTGACCAGTTCGAAGGTCGCCTCGTAGACCTTGAAGTCGCCCTGGCCGACGTAGCGATGTGTGACGGGATAGAACGCCCGCTCGCTGTGCAGGGCGCCGACGCTCGTGCGCGAGACGCTCAGAGACTCCCCGGGTCTCTGGCAGTTCAGCTCGATCGTTCGCCCGTGCCCGCGTCGACAAAAGACGATCGCCTGATCCGGCCCGGTTTCGACCAGGCGGGGTTCGAAATGGAACTCGATGTCGGCCGCATCGCAGCACTTGTGCAAAGCGTCCAGGAGGTTCAGGCCCGTCACGTCGAGATCGCGCAGGGGTTGGCCGTCCGTGAGGGCCTGCAGTTGCTCGATGCTGGGCCGGCTCAACTCCCCCGCGGGAACATGCTCGGTCAGGAGATAGCCGATCGCCTCGGCGCAGGTCCAGGTCCGTGCCTGGAGGCTACCTGCCGCGAACACCGTGCGATCGCCGCCTTCAATGTATGCGGCGTTGCCTCGCCCGAGCGGATTGAAGGCGGTTTCGAGGCCGGGCAATAGAACGGTCGAGCCGTCGCCACGAAGCACCCTCTGCCCGTAGACGGTGGCGCGTCGCAGAATCTCGCTGAAATCCTTCGCGACGATCTCGACCGCCTCCCGATCGGCGTCGATCGTGGTCGACAGCCCCTCGATACGCCCAACGAACAGCGGAAGGCTCGCCACCACCGCCTCGGGCCGCTGTGAGTTGTAGAACTGACGCAGGCAGATCTGGCGGCCGAACGCGAAGCGGTTTTCGATGTCCTCGGGTCGCAAGGCGGAATCCCCTTCGTGCGATGGACGATAGGCCAGTTTCGCCCAGCCGAACTCGGGCCATCCGGCTCGGACAATCTCGATCGGCTCGAGTTCTTCGCAGGGAAGGCCGTCGAGGAACACGACCATTCTGCCTGCGGGAAGGGCCAGACGTCTGCATTCAGGCTGGAACAGCTCCGTTGTATTCGTCATGTGCTTTCTCCGGATGGATCAGACGGCCTTGGCCACGAGAATCACCGCCGGCGTGGGCCGCGCGTTTGTGATCGGACACACTTGCACGATGGAAGGCCTGCCTTCGATTCCCGCGACGCTGGCGGCTCGCACGGCGAACGCGCCACCACCACCATCGATCGGGTCGGGGACATCAAAGCAGTAGCACCCCGGCCTTTTGTACGGAACGGCCCCGATCGAGCATTCGGTACCCCCGCCCACGGCGGCGCGGTAGAGATTGAACCGAACCGGTGCGGTCTCCTGGTCAAGCGGGCAATAGAGCCAGGCCAGACGGACGCGACCTGCGGCCGTCCACCTGGCCGCCAGATCGATGACCGCGTTGGGGCGAGGCAGAGCCGATCGCCCGTCCGATCCGATGCGAAGCATCACGGCGGCGCCGAGCGTCTTCTCCTGGCGGCCGCAGTCGTCGAATCGACGAATGACGTAGCACTCGGTTGAGCCGGGCGCATGAGAGAGATACCGAGGCAAGGGGACCTCTTTCACGCCGGGCTCGACGACACACAGGATTCTGCTCCAATCCACGTTGTCGATGTCGGACCCGCGATAGACCGCGGCGCATCCGCCTCGCCGCACCCAGAACCAGCCTCGCGTCAACGCCGTTCCCAGCTCGAAGGCCGCGTGCGTTCTTCCCCGGAACAAGGCCTCCCGCTGCCAGGGGGGCTCGGTCTTCAGCATGCTGTCGAACGCCGGTTGCGCGGTTCTGACGGAGAGGCTTCCTTCCAGAACCGAGGATCCTCGCGAGGCTCCGGACAACGTGACCAGGCCCGGGACACAGAGGTCGCCGTGAATCGAGGCGGATGCGCGGATCTCGCCCACGAGTGATCGAACGACTTGCATTGTCGCCGAGGCCGAGGCGGTCGTCTGCACCGAACCTCCACAGGGAACGATGTTCCCAGCAGGCTGAAGGATGGTGATCGGATGTCGTGAAGCGAGCATCGCGAACGGGTTCTGTTGGAGCCGGCGAATCTCAGCTTCTGAGAGGACTCGTTTCCACACGCAGGCCAAAGCCACGCTGCCGGCGAAATCCCATCCCCAGGTGCCGGATGTTTCTTCCTGACGCGATCCGATCGCGAAGGCCCGGGATCCATTGAGATCGATTCCGTTGAGACTCGTCGCATCGGCCATGGCGCTCTGAAGGACGCCGTCGATGTAGAGCCGCACCCCGGCGGAAGCGTCGCGGTCGCACACTCCGACAACCAGATGCCAGACTCCGTCGTTCAGAGCTGCGTCGGACGCGGCCGCGAACATGGTCGCCTGATCGCGCACCTGCCAATAGAGTCGGTTGTCCGTCTCCACAAGCAGGCCGTAGCCTTTGCCGGCGCCGTCCAGGTATCCCTTGCCAAGGACGGCGCCGATGTGGATCCCGTTCCAGTTGTCGGGCTGATTGGCGGCGCTGTACTTGATGACGGCCAGCACGGAGACGTCGTCTGCGCCGAGGTCCAGGTAATCGCCCATGCTGATCCAGTCGTCGTTTCCGTCGAAGTCGACGGCGGATCCGAACGATCCCCAAGACCACGCCGGATTGCCCGACAGGCTCCCGTCGCGACGACAGCCGGCCGCATCGCGAACGGTTCGTCCGGCGCCCTCGTTGAGAAACCAGCAGCCTGCGAGTCCTCGAGCCAGAGGGTGGGTTTGATCGACCGCCGCCCAGACCGGCGGCTTGATTCTCGATTGCATCCTGGTCAGCATAGGTCAACTCGACTGCGAGCACAGACCCTGGTAGACGGCCGAGCAGTCGCTGGTCTTGAGCGTCTGTCCGGTCTTGTTGTGGACGATGATCCCCCATCGCTGGGGCAGGAGCCCGCCGAAGGCGCAGGCCACGCTCATGAGGTCCGACTCGTAGATCTTGTTCTGCGTAGGCGCGTACACGACGCCGATGAGCCGGCAATTGGCGAGCTGCTGCGGATCTGTTCCGAACGGGGCGTCGCTGCCGGAGGCATTGCCGGAGCAGGTGGAGCCGCCGTCGGCGGTCCCGTAGGCGTAGACGTACACGGCCTTGTCGCCGGTGGAGTCCGCGGCGGTGTTGGTCGCGATCTTCACCTGGACCAGGGCGTCGAGGAAACAGTCCGTCGCGTTGTCGACGGCGGTGGATTCGCGTTTCGCGTCGTTCGCCAGGCCGTTGATCGTGACAGTGATCGCCTGGTTCGCGCCGCCGTATCGCGTTTTGATGTCACTCATCTTTGTGCTCCTTGGTCAATCATCTCTCATCAATCCAATGTCACTTCCAGGTCGCCGGGCGGGAACTGGGCCCTGTCTGCGGCGTTGACGGTCTTGGGCTGGGCAAGCGAGCCGTGGGCGAGCAGATTGCCGCCGGTGGCTGCGTCGAACAGCGCGAAGTGCGTCACGGTGCCCCAGTCGCCGGCGGCGGCGTCGAATTCGATGGCGGCGGCGTTGTCGATCAACCCGCCGGCGGCGCTGTTCCAGTCGCTCGCCTGCGTCGCGGCGCGGGCGTAGCCGCCGCCCTCGGGCTCGTCCAGTCCCGATCCGCTTTCGCCCGGGTCGGCGGTCGAAAGCGCCACGTAGATCGTCGGAGGCGTATAGACCCCTTTTCCGAAGAGGTGGTCCAGAATCTTGGTTTCCCAGTAGTTCGAGAAGCTTCCCATTCTCCATGCTCCTTTTGAGTTGGTTTCGCGGATGTTCGCGCGTGTGTCGTTATTGCGGCGTCACTGAGGTGGTGTCCGGATCGTCGACGGGCTGGAGGGTGAGCAGGACGGTCCGGCCGTCGTCGTCGTAGTAGTCGATCGCTCGGGTGATCCTGTCCTGGACGGACCTGTTCGCCAGCAGCTTGACGGCGGTCAACTCTCCGACACCGGCCCAGACGATCTCCCGGCTGCACACCAGCGCGTCCGCGTCGGCCGGATCAACGCCGGCCTGGGAGAACACCTGGATGCAGTAGGTCCCGTCGGGGATGTTGCCGTCGAAGTCTCCGACGTATCGACTGCCGCCTCGGTCGGTCAGGGGGATGGCATAGTCGCCGACCCCATGCCCGCCTGCGCCCCATTCCTCGAACGCTCTGCCTGTGGGATGCCACACCTGGCCCGCCGGCGTGCGAACGATCGCGTACAGCGTGCCGCCGGATGCACAATCCGCCTGAATCTCGTATGCCATGATTCGCTGCCTTTCCTGGTGCAAACGATGCGTTATGGTTCCTGTGTCCACGTGCCGGCTTTGGCTGTGACGGCCCAATCGCCGCTGGAGTCCGCGACGACCGTCATCGCAGCGCCGATTGCCGAAGCGGCCTTGTACTTGTCCGCGTCCTGACCGCTGCTGTCGCGGATCGCGGCGGCGCCCGGGTCGATTCGCAGCTCATAGCCCGCCTGCACGGCGAAGGTGAACTCCGTCCCCTGGGGCGCCGCGTCGGGGAGCGTGAGCGTCACCGTCTCGGCAGCGCCGAGGTTGGTGTGAACGCTGCCGGACTCGGCCGCTCCGAGCGTATCGCTCGCCGTGTGGGTCTCGATGACTCTGCGGACGCCGCCGGCTTCATAGGGGACGACGATGTTGTGTCCGGCCCGGCAGTCGGCGATCGAGACGATATCGCCGCCGGATGTGGCCACCACGGCCAGGCGAACGTGGGGCGTCGTCGCCATGCTCGGGAACGCGGTGTACTCGTCTGTGACGAGGTTCCCCTGCGAATCGAGATACACGTAGATCGCGGCTTTGTCGTCGGCCAGCGTGTTGCCGGTGGAGCCTGCGAAGGCGATCAGATCTGTGCGCAGCCAGAACTTGCCTGCCTTGACTCCGACGTCCAGGCCGCCTTCGTCGTAGACTCGCAGGTCGTTCGCCCGCCGGGTCGACAGCACAAGCCGGTGCAGCAGCTTGCGGAAGTGCAGATAATAGGGCGCGGCGCCGGTCGGGATATACTCGACGCCTGTCTCGGCGTCCGATTGGAGGTTCAGCAGTTCGTTGTCCGATGGATAGGCCTCGGCCATGGTTGTCTCCTTGTCACTGGTCGGAAATGCGAAGCGTGAGTTGGTTGGTTTGTGGGTCGAACGACGCGATGCGCAGCGAGGCCGCGGGTCTGGCCGGAGGAATGACCGCGATGGGGGCCGTCTCGCAGGCGGGGCTTTCATTGCCCTGGGCGTCGAGGATCCTGACGCCGAACCGGTACCGACCGAGCGGCAGCGACGGACTGGTCCATTCCATCGTGTCGACGTCCATGCCGAACGGCCCGTCCGCGAAGCGGCCTTTGCCGAACCCGACGCAGGCCGCGGAATCGTATCCGAAGTCGCCTGCGCCGAACGCGGCCATGCCGAAGCCCGCCTTGTCCTGTGGGCACGGCCATGCCGCGATCGGGAAGGGGTTCACCGGCGTGCTGTAATCGATCTGTCCCTGGCCATGATCGAAATACACGTTGACGCGAGCTCCGGGAGGCAGAGTCTGGCTTCGCGACAGGACCAGTCGGACGCGTCCGCCGGCCGGCGGAGGATCGAGCTCGCTGCTCAGATCCAGATGGGCATCTCGCAACTCGACTGCCACAACCTCCACTCGCACCGCCGCGAGAAACGACGAAGGCGGCTGCACCGCCAGTTGTCGCTGCTCGACATCGGTGGTGGCGCCGGCCAGGCGGCCGTTGAGGTACACCTGGTGGAGCATCCCTGCATGGGAGGAGCGCCAGGTCACCAACGCCGCCCCGGCCGCAGCGGTCCCACCGCCGTCGGCCGCGATCGCGTCAGGCAAGGCAAACGCGCGGACGTCTCGAATGCCGTCACGATGAAGCCGCATCGCCGTAGCCTCCCAATTGCGTGTACACGATCTCGTAGTCCGCGACGACGCCAGGTCCGCCTGGGTGCTCCGCGACCTTCCGGAAGCTGTCCATGCGGAGATTGCCGAGCGTTTCCCCATCGGCGGTTACAAGGGTGTGTTCCCGGCCGTCGAGGAATCTTGCGATCGCCTGAACGCGAAGGCGCATCGCGGCCCGACTGGCGGCGCGCAGAGTCCCCGTCTGTCGGATCTGCCGGGACCGGGTGCCCAGGTCGATGCTCAGCACGCCGTCAAGACCGGCGACGGCCCGCTCCAACGCCGCCCGGCTCGGACTGCCGATGGAGATCGCCAGTCCCTGTTCGTCGAAGATCGTTTGTCCGTCGAGCGTGACGTTCATGATTGGTCCTTTCCTCCGGAGGTGAGCCTCAATCGCGAACGAGTCGGACCACGCCGCCGACCCGACGGATGTCCGCCGCACCATCGGAACCGAGGTCGATGTTCACGCGACACCGTTGCCTGGCCTTCTCGAAGAGCTGCTGATAGAGCAGGCTTTTGCGAGAGAAGCACTCGTCGTCGTCCCGGCCCGCCCACGTCGCGTAGACCTTCGAGATGACCAGAAGAGCCGAGGCCCTGCGGAGCCCTTCGATGCCCACAAGGCTCTCGACGGCGATCCCGCCGGTCGGGTCGCCCGGCGGGATGCCGAAATGCTCGGTCAATTGAAAGGCCGCATCGACCGCCTGGGGCGCCAGCGTGCTGATCCGATACGAGACCTCGCCTCCGATCGGCGGAGCGACTGCTGGACTGGTCGCGTCGGCTCGCAGGACCGAGACCGTCAGTTGCGTGGCGGAATCGACCGAGACGATCTCATACGCCCCGTCGAGCGAGCCATCCGCGGATCGCAGGTACGCGACGCCGCCGGCCTGGACGTCTGAGGCGATGAA
>JAAYVJ010000053.1 GCA_012517265.1 Planctomycetota bacterium
GACGCCTGGCATGCCACCCATCCCTCTCGCCCTGGAATCGTGGCCGCCTCGATCCGGCCCGTCTCGATAGGCCCGGAATCCTGAAGCAGATCGCCCAATGGAAGGAACTGGTGGCCCTGGGAAAGGGCCGTTTCCACAAATCTCGCGAACATCTGCAGACAGACGATTCCCTCCACCTCCGCATGGATCGCGAGCACGTTCAACCGGTCGGGATCGAGCAGGCCCAGCAGGTACTCATTGTAGGTGTCGTTCGACACGCCCTGGCGCCCGATCACCTCGTCATAGGTGGGCAGCGTGACGGGGATCTGGGGCTGGGCCAACTCGCGGCCGTGTACGACGGGCCTAAAAATGGTCTCCCCTCGACAGTCGCTGTTGTAGCGAAAGACGAACCTTGCCTTCTCCTCCAGGACTTCGTCGTTGCACTTCCAGCCGGGCACGGCCGAGCAGGTCGGCGGATGCCCCAGAATGTCCGAGAGCATCTCGGCCCCCCAGTCCAGCGATCGGCAGATGGCCTGGCCGTCCATCTCCTCGACATGGGCCTGCCAGGCGTGATGGTCCCATGCGTGAAGGCCGATTTCGTGGCCGGCCTTGGCCGCCTGGCGGATGACGCCGGCCAGTTTCCTGCCGATGACGGGACCGGGCCAGAAGGTGCCCCGGAGCAGGATGTCCCAGCCGTAGAGGCTGGCTGCCCGCGTCCGGAGCATCTTCCAGAGAAAGGCCGGACGAAGCAGACGCCAGAGATGCCGGCCCATGTTGTCCGGCCCGACGCTGAAGAAGAACGTCGCCCGGATATCGTGACGCGCAAGAACTTCGCACAGGTTCGGAACGCCGAGCCGAGTTCCCCGAAAGGTGTCCACGTCGATTCGCAGGCCGATCTTCATAGCGCGTTCCGCAGGATGGATTCCCTGGGCCCGCGGGGCAGGACCTCGGCGATGGGGACCGCCGACCTGTGAGCCGGGGCGGCGTCCATCTCCAGGACTTTCGCCCGATCCTCGTCGATCGCGATTTCGCCGGTCCGGACCGCCTCCCGCAGGAAGAAGTCCAGCGTCTGCTCGACCGATCGCTCCAGGCCGATGACGGGCGTCCAGCCGAGGAGTCTCTGTGCGTTCTTGATGCTCGGTCGGCGGTGTTCCACGTCCTGATAGCCGGCGCCGTAGTAGGAGCCGCTCTCGATCTCGCGGATCCCGGCGAAGGGCGGGAACATCGAACGAAGCGGATGACTATCGAATTTCCGCAGGAGCATCTGGGCGAGGTCTCGGATGCTGGCTTCGTTGGTCGGATTTCCGATGTTGATGATGCGGCCGTCGCAGACCCCGTCCTTGTTCTGAATGATGCGGAACAGGCACTCGACGCCTTCGGAGATGTCCGTGAAGCACCGTTTCTGGGCTCCGCCGTCGATAAGCAGGATCGGCATGCCCTCGACCAGGTTGAGAATCAGTTGCGTGATGGCGCGCGAGCTGCCGATTCGGGCCGAGGTGAGGCTGTCGAGCCGAGGCCCGATCCAGTTGAACGGTCGGAACAGGGTGAACTTGAGCCCTTCCTTCTGGCCGTAGGCCCAGATGACCCGGTCCAGGAGCTGCTTACAGCAGGAATAGATCCATCGCTGCATTCGGATCGGCCCGAGGATGAGCCGCGAGTTGTCCTCGTCGAACTCCTCGTCGTCGCACATCCCGTAGACTTCGGATGTGGACGGGAAGATGATCCGCTTCTTGTACTTGACGCAGTAGCGGACGATGCGGAGGTTCTCCTCGAAGTCCAGCTCGAAGACGCCCAGCGGGTTGCGGGTGTACTCGACGGGGGTCGCGATGGCCACCAGGGGCAGGACCACGTCGCATTTGCGGATGTGGTACTCGATCCACTCGCGGTGGATGCGGATGTCGCCTTCGTCGAAATGGAATCCCGGCCGGCCCAGAAGGTGCTCGACGTAGTTGGAGCGAAGGTCCATGCCGTGAACCTCGTACTCCCCGCTGGCCAGAAGCCGCTCGCTCAGGGCGCTGCCGATGAAGCCGTTGGCCCCGAGGATCAGGACGCTTTTCTTCCGGGCGGCCTTGATGCGGGCGCCGGCGTGAGAGCTGAATCGCATGCCTTTGACGAGATTCAGTTCCCTGGCGAGCTGCACGCCGCTCATGAATACCCCGCCGGCCGGCTGGCCGGAATCGACGCGGATCGCGCCGCCGCGACAGGAGATCACCAGCGGATCGGTCGAGAGGATGGTGCCCGGCGTCGCGGCGTCGACGCTGAACGGAACGACGGACACGGACCAGAACAGGCACTTCTTGTCCCCCAGGTGGCTGTACGCGCCGGGGTAGGGACGCGTCACGGCTCGGACCAGATTGCGGATTTGATGAGGTCTGTTTGCCCAGTCGATCTCGCCGTCGGCGGGCCGTCGGCCGCCGAAGTACGTCGCCTCCGCCGCGTCCTGCGGGGTTCGCGGGGCCGTGCCGTTCTTGATCCGGGGCAGGGTTTCGTCGAGCAGTTCCCGCGATGCGTTCGCCAGCTTCTCATGCAGGCTCCTGGCCGTGTCGTCTTCCGCGATGGGCACTGCTTTCTGAGAGACGATGTCCCCCGCGTCGGGGGCGGCCGTCATGTGGTGCAGGGTGACTCCGGTCTCGGTCTCGCCGTGGACCAGGACCCAGTTGACCGGGCACCGCCCGCGGTACTTCGGCAGAAGCGAGCCGTGCAGGTTCAGACAGCCCTTGGGGGGGATCTCCAGGATCGCAGGCTTGACCATCTTGCGATAGTAGAACGAGAACAGCACGTCGGGCGCCATGCTCTGGATCCGGCGGACCCAGAGAGGATGGTTGATGTCCTCCGGGGCGAAGACCGGGATGCCTTTGGCCGCGGCCAGCTCGGCCACGGAATGGAACCACAGGTTCTCCTGGGGATCGTCCACATGGGTGAAGACGGCCGCGATCTCGATGTTGTGCCTGAGTAGGGCTTCGAGGCCGATGCAGCCGATGTCGTGATATGCCAGCACTACCGCTTTCATTTCAATACCTCGGATTGCGATTGGATGGTTGAGTTCCATCTCGCGGCCTCTGGCCGGCCGACGACCTGATGGACGAAGTAGCGCGGCCGGGCCCTCACGTCGTGGTAGATCCGCCCGATGTACTCGCCGAGCAGACCCATCGCGACGAACTGGGCGCCGGTGAGGATGAACAGCACCGCGAACAGCGTAAAGACGCCTTCGGCCGCCCATTGCGCGCCGTAGATCAGCCGCATGACGAGCAGGAACACGCCCAACCCCACGCCCGCCATCGACGTGAGGCCGCCCAGCACGCTGAGCAAACGCAGGGGGAACGTCGTCATGCTCGTCAACAGGTCGAACTGGAGATTGATCAGTTTCCACAGACTGTACTTGGAATTTCCGGCGGTCCGCTCGGCGTGGCGCACCTCGATCTCGGTCGTCTTGCGGGCGAACGAATTGGCCAGGACGGGAATGAACGTGCTCCGCTCGTGACACTGGAGCACCGCGTCAATCACATCGCGTCGATAGGCGCGGAGCATGCAGCCGTAGTCGTGCATCATCACGCCGGTGGCCTTGCGAGCCGCGTGGTTGACGATGCAGGACGCCACGCGGCGAAACAGCGGGTCGTGCCTTGGCGCGCGGATCGTGCCGACCACGTCATATCCTTCCTCTATCTTCCGCACGAGTTCGGGAATCTCCTCCGGCGGATTCTGCAGGTCGGCGTCGAGCGTCACGATGATCCGGCCCCGGCATTCGGCGAACCCGGCCATCACGGCGGCATGCTGGCCGTAGTTGCGATTGAGGAAGACCCCCACGATCTTTCCGGCGTGGCGTTCCGCCGCCTCGGCGATGATTCGTCGCGAAGCATCCGAGCTTCCGTCGTCGACGAGCACGATCTCGAACGAGTTCCCCGTCGCGGCACATGCCTGGAGGCACCTGGTGAGGAGCTCGGCAAGACACCGCTCTTCGTTGAATACCGGGATGACCACGGACACCTGCGGATGGATTCGCTCTGCAAGAAGATCGTCATGCGCTGCGTTCCATCCGTCTTCCTCTTGCGCTTCCGATTGCGGCCAGGGCAAACGCTCGCCCGGATGAAGCGGACCGATGCCCCCCGGTCCGGGATGATCCAGGCCGCGAAGCGGTCTTTCAGTCTCTCTCATGGGGTGTTCTACTCCTTCACATTGACCCTGTCGCTCACGCGGCCGCTCGCCGCCCAACTGCGCGCGGGTCTTCCTTGGGACAGCACGTCTTTCACCGCCGCCACCACGTCGTCCACGTCGTCCAGCGTCATGTCGGGGAACAGCGGCAGCGAGCAGATCCGATCCGAATTCCATTCGGTGTTCGGCAGCATGCCCGGCCGCATCCCCATCGCTTCGCGATAGTATTTCTGAAGATGGACGGCGCGAAAATGAAGTCCCGTGCCGATGTTCTTCTGCTTGAGCTGTTTCATGAATTCATCGCGCGTGGGGCCGCTCTTGCCCGTGTTCACCCGTACGATGAACAGATGCCACGCGTGCGTCATGGGATAGGGGGGATCGCGCAGCGGGACGATCTCCTCGACCTCCGCGAGCCGCTCGCGGTACGCGCTCGCCAACTCGGTCCGGCGGGCGTTGAACGCGTCGACTCTCGCCAATTGACTCAGACCCAAAGCGGCCGAGAGGTCCGTCATGTTGTATTTGTATCCCGGCTCGATGACCTCCGCCTGCGGCGAGCGGCCCTGGGTCCGACGGTCGTAGGCGTCCACGCCCAGGCCGTGGAACTTCAGACGCCGGATGCGGTCCAGGAGTTCCTCGTCGTCGGAGCAGAACATGCCGCCTTCGCCGGTGGTGATGTTCTTGATGGGGTGAAAGGAGAAGATCGCCGTTCCGCAAGAGCCCACATGCCGACCATGGCAACGGGCGCCCAGGGCATGGGCGGCATCCTCGATGATGGGTATCCCTCCCGCGCTCGCCAGGGGACGGATCGGGTCGATGTCGGCCGCGGCCCCCGCGAAGTGGACCGGCACGATCGCCCGTGTCCTGGCGGTCAGACGCGATTGCACCGATTCCGGAGA
>JAAYVJ010000429.1 GCA_012517265.1 Planctomycetota bacterium
GCGAACATGCACTTTTGGGCGATGTGGTGGACCGGCACGGCTGGGTACTTCTCTCGGAGGTGATTGGCTAGCTGGACCATGCCGAACTCTTCGGCGCAGGGGTGGTTCACTACAATCACCGGGTATCCCATGTCGAGGGCCATTGCACCGTCGCTCCAATAGGTGAAACCGTCGTCGGTGCACAGGGCGATGTCCGGCTTCAGGTCGGTGAACATCGTCCGAAACGAGGTGATTGCGCCGGTGCCGATCGCGACCGTGCGAATCGTCTTGTCGGCCGGGCCGATCAGTTGCACGCCATTCTGGCCGAGCGGAGCCAGCTTGGTCGCCACGTGTTTGGCCAATTCCCCGGCTGTGGTCGGCGGCAGCTCATAGACCCGATAGAACGTCTGCTGTCTCACGACCTTCGTCCAGCCCAGGCGTTTGCCCCAGGCGTCGGGGATGCCGATCTCCGGCACGCGGTCCCAGACGTCGTGGCAGCGAATGATCGTCAGGCCGCTCTCTTCGATGAAGGCCCTCTTTCGTTTGGCGATTTCGAAGGCGAAGACCGACGGGTCCGTGTCGGTGTGGTTGTAGTAGGTCGGCTCGTGAGTCACGAACAGGTTGCAGCCCTTCGCCACGGCCTGACGCAGCGCGTCGAAGTAGCTCATCCAGGCGACCGCAATTCCTTTGACAGGCACCTCCGGCCGGCCTGACTTGAACGTATCGACGGTATCCCGCGGGTCGATCCACTCGCGGCCCAGGCTGCGGAGGTATTCGTGGATCTCCCCGGCCGTGAGGGCCTTGGCCGAACCGGTGGCGGCCGGCGCGACATTCCCTCCCAGCAACACTCCCACGCCGCCCAGGACATTCACCTTCACGAACTCGCGACGATCCATGGGCACCTCCATCAACGAATTCCAAGCGCGCGTGGGCTGAGAGCCCACCCTACGTTTCCTGACGAGAGCCGGTCATCACTCGCTGACGATCGCGATCTTCGACCAGAGGGCGGCTTCGTAGCGCCACTCCGTGGGCTCGTTGACCAGTTCCAGCTTCACGCGCTTGCCCGCGAATTTCGAGAGGTCCACGTCCACCTCGGTCCAGCCGAGCGTCGTGGTGTCCGGCCCGATCGTCTTGCGGATCAACTGCTGGCCGTCGGCGCGGACGATCAGGTCCCAGTCGCCCCGCGCATCGTGGCCGACTTCGAGCTTCAAAACGCTCTTGGCGTTCGGCGGCAGGCTCACGGTCTTGGTCAGAACGCAGCCGACCGTCTGGCTGAGCGGATGGGTCAGCAAGACGTTCTGCCGGCCGCGCATCTCTTCACGCAGGCCGGGGTCCATGTCCGGGCCGCACTTGGCGATCTTCCAGCCGGGGGCGAACTTCTCGACGGCGTCGGACAGGTCCACGCCGCTGGCGGCGGTGATCTGAGCCATCTCCTCCTCGGTGTAGCGGCTGCCCATCGCAGGCTTCGGATCCCAGCACTGCTCCAAAGGGGTCGGACTGGGCTTGCTCCGCGGGATCAGGAACCGCTCGGTGCCCCGATCGTCCACGGTGATCTTGCCGCCGCAGTTGACCACGGCCTGACGGGCCAGCTTCTCGCACACCCGCACGAGCGTGGGGAAGTTGTACGGGGTGTGACTGAACTTGCCCGACGGGTCCAGGGCGGAGGTGAACTTCTCGGGCAACGCCTTGAAGCCCATCGTCGTGAACAGGATGCCCGCGGCGTTGGACGGATTGCAGTCGGAGTCCTGCCCGCAACGGGTGGCGATCACGATCGTCTTGTCCGGGTCGCCCTGGCCGTAGAGCAGGCCCATCACGATGTACGCGCCGTTGATCTTGGCGTCGATATTGAACTCGTCCTGCGGCCCGCTGCACGAGAACCGGCGATTGGCCGCGTTGAGATGGTACTTCTCGTTGATCAACTGCCAGGTCTTGGCCCAGTCGTCCGGGTACTTCGCGTGCCACTGGAGCACGTCGCTGATGCACTGATGGTAGAGGCTTTCCCGGGGAATGCAGCGGAGCCCGGCCTCGACGATCTTGACCATGTCGGTCTCGAAGAAGGCCTCGGCGTACATGCCGCCGACGAACTGGCCGCCATAGAGGCCGTCGCCGTCGTTCATGAGCCGGCCGAAGACCTCGCCCAACTGGATGGCGACGTTCGGCATGCCGGGGGCGATCAGGCCGGCGAAATCGGCCTCGATCTGGTAGTCGATGTCGTCGGCGTGCGAGTTGAACTTGGGGTGTCCCGAGTCCGGCGGGGCGATCCCGGCCCGGAGGTTGTCCCGCCCGGCCTTGTTCGCGTGCCAGAGGGGGTAGCCGCTGTTGGCGAAGTCGATGCCGGCCTGGCGGATCGAGACGCCGAAACCGTGGACCTCCAGCGTCCGCAGGAAGGTCATCTCGACGTAGATGTCGTCCTGCTGGAACTGGTTGATCATGTTGGGCTGCCACTGGGGGATCTGATCCTCGGGGATGATCACGCCCTTGAAGCGGAACTCGGTGGGTCCGCCCCAGCCGACGCCGGCCATCTGGCCGATCCAGCCGGCCTTCATCTTGTCGACGTAGTCCGCGACGCTGATTTCTCGCCTTCTCGCGTCCTGCCGACTCGCTCTCACGCCGCCGCAACCGACAGCTCCGATCAGAACGGGGATCACAGCAACACCCAGGACGAGACTGCGATTCATGGCAAACCTCCTTCAGCCTGTGCATTATGCCGAACGTGCGTTCGGCTCCGGACACATCCAACCGGTCTCACAGCCGATGACCGTCGTGGGCCCCTTATATCGCCGGCCGTGCCCGGAGTAAAGCAAAAACGTCCCTCTCGCCGGAACCCGAAACCGCCCAACCTCGATTCCAAAGTGAACATTGAATTGCGTGGGGGGGCCGCTATAATGGCATCGTGCCGGGCAGGAGTCCCGAACGCCAGGGTCGGCGTTGGGGAGGCCCCGACGGGCTTGCGGCCGGCGGATGTCGATGTTTTGGCGGGCAGAGAAGATGCGGAAACACCGGATGTGGTTCCTTGGCTTGGCGCTGGTCGCCCTGATTTCGTGCGGTTCCAGCGCCGTGGGCGAGACCTGGAAGCTCACGGGCGGCGAAAAACTCGAGGCGGTGAAGGACGATCCCCAGTCGCAATACAAGCAGACGATCGACGAACTCAAGAAGCTCGTCCGGGAAGGCGACGTCGGGGACGTCAAGTCGGCGCTCAAGCAGATCAAGGATCAGTTCCCCGACCGCGTGGGTCCGGACCTGGAGCTGTTCGCCCTGGGCGAGACGCGGTACTGGCAGGAGCGCTACGGCAAGGCCCTGGTCAAGTACGAGAAGCTGCTCAAGGACTATCCCGGCAGCGAGTACGCCGGCCTGGCTTTGCAACGGGAATTCGACATGGCCAAGGAGTACCTGGAGGGCCGCAAGAAGGTCATCCTGGGATTCATCAGGATCTCCGGCTTCGCCGAAGGCGTCGAGCTCATGGAGAAGATCAGCGATCGCGCCGGTCTGGACGATCCGAACGGCGTCGGTCTTCGCGCCGCCATCGCCGTCGCCGAACGGTATGAAGCGAAGGAAAAGTACCTCGATGCCTATCTCAAGTGGTCGGAAATCGCGTCGTATTGGGAAGCCGGGCCGATTGGGAAACGGGCTCTGTACCGAATGGCCGAGGACAACCTTCTGGCCTACAATCGCAACCCGGAGGAGAAACGGCCGAACTTCGACGCCTCCAAGCTGACTACGGCCAAGACGTACTACCAGAAGTTCCTCGTGCTGTATCCGGAGGAAGCCAAGCAGAACGAGGTGCCAGAGAAGATCGTGCAGATCGATGAACAGATGGCTCTTAAGCAGTTCACCATCGGGCAATATTACCAGCGGACGCACGAGCCGAAGGCCGCCCGTCTCTACTACGACATGGTGGTTCGCGACTGGCCCAAGACCCGGGGTGCGGCGCAGGCCAAGGAGGCTCTGGAAGGGATGCAGGATGCAGATCAGCACGGCGAGTAGACGCGGCTGGCCAGCCCGGCGTGCCGGCGCGATCCTGTGGCTGGCGATGACCGTCCCGCTTCTGCCCGGTTGCGGCAGGTCGACCGGATATTCGAACGCATCGCTGTTTCCCGACGACGTCAAGAGCGTCTACGTGGAGATGTTCGACAACCGCAGTTTCCGCCGAGGCGCCGAGTTCACGTTCTCCAACGCGCTGGCCAAGCAGATCGAGTCCGAGACGCCCTACAAAATCGTGTCGGACAGGGATCGAGCCGACAGCGTCATCAGCGGCCAGCTCGTCGCGGTCGGCGAGTCGATCCTGACGTTGGAGCGAGAACTGGGCCGGGCCATGGAGAAGGAAGTGGTTTTGACCGCAGTGGTGAACTGGAAGAGTCTGAAAACCGGCCGGCTCATGATCAACAATCAGACGGTGACCGCCGCGGCCAGTTACTCGGAGTTTCAAGGCCAGGACTTCACGTACGGCTCGGCCGTTGCGGCAAACAAGCTTGCGCAAAGCGTCGTACAGCTGATGGAGAATCAGTGGTGAACAGGGATGAGCGTATGCGCCTCGGTCGCAAGAGCGTGCATGCCACAAGAAGGGACCGGGATTGCCACAACCTATGAAGAACGACTCGAACAACACGCAGAACGACTCGCAGCGGGAACCCGGGTGGCGTCCGAACAAGAAACCACAGACGCCGGGATTTCGTCGGAGCCCCTTCAGTTGGCTGATCGTGGCCATCATCCTCTTCACGGCCATGATGATGCTCCAGCAGGGGCTCGTGACGAATACGCTGCGGTGGGACGAATTCATCCAGTACCTCCAGGAAGGCGGGTACATCCAGGAGATCCAGATCGGCGACACCGAGATCACGGGCAAGTTCCATCCGGATTCTCAGGCCGCACGCGATCACGGCGGCACCGCCTTCAAGGTCAGTTACAAGCCGGAATCCGGCGCCGACCGCCTCAAGGAGATTCTCACGGACCTCGAAAAGCAGGCCAAGAGCGATGCGAAATACAAGGTCCAGGTCGAATTCGCCAAGACCCAGGTCTGGATGTTCATGTTGCTCAACTGGGTGTTGCCGATCCTTCTGCTGGTGGGTTTCTTCTACTTCTTCTTCGCCCGCAACCTCCGCGGCGGCGCCGGCGGCATGCTCATGTCCTTCGGCCGCAGCAAGCACCGCGTGATGGGAAAGGACCGCGTCAAGGTCACGTTCAAGGACGTCGCCGGAATCGAGGAAGCCAAGGACGAAGTGGCCGAAATCATCGAGTTCCTCAAGAACCCGCGGAGGTTCCAGCGTCTCGGCGGTCGCATTCCGCGCGGCGTCCTGCTGATCGGTCCCCCGGGCTGCGGCAAGACCCTGCTGGCCAAGGCCATCGCCGGCGAGGCGGACGTCCCCTTCTTCAGCATCTCCGGCAGCGACTTCGTCGAGATGTTCGTCGGCGTCGGCGCCTCGCGCGTCCGCGACCTGTTCAAACAGGCCAAGGACAACTCCCCCTGCATCATCTTCCTCGACGAGATCGACGCCATCGGCCGCAAGCGAGGCGCGTCGTTCGTCGGAGGCGGCCACGACGAGCGGGAACAGACCCTCAACGCGATCCTCGTCGAGATGGACGGCTTCGACACGAACGACCAGGTGATCGTCATCGCGGCGACCAACCGCGCGGACATCCTGGACCACGCGCTGACCCGGCCGGGCCGGTTCGACCGCCAGGTGGTCGTGCCGCTGCCGGACCTCAAGGGCCGGCTCGAAATCCTCCGCGTCCACGCCCGCAAGGTCAAGCTCAGCCCGAACGCCACGCTCGATCGGCTCGCCCGCGGCACACCCATGTTCAGCGGCGCCGATCTTGCGGCGATCATCAACGAAGCGGCCTTGGCGGCCACGATGGCCAACAAGGACTATATCGAGATCGAGGACCTCGAGGAAGCCAGGGACAAGGTCCGATGGGGGCGTGCCAAGAAGAGCCGCGTCGTGGACCAGAAAGAGCGGGAGATCACCGCGTATCACGAGGCCGGCCACACGCTCGTGCAGTCGCTGATCCCGGACGCCGATCCTCTTCACAAGGTGAGCATCATCCCGCGCGGCCCGATGGGCGGCGCGACGTTCGCCCTGCCGGAGAAGGACCGCACGCTCTTCACCCGCCGGTACTGCATCGCGCTGCTCCAGGTCTGCTTCGGCGGCCGCATCGCCGAGCAGTTGTTCTGCGGCGACATCTCCAGCGGGGCCCAGTCGGACATCGAGCAGGCGACCCGGATCGCCCGCCAGATGGTCCTGACCTGGGGCATGAGCGACCAGCTCGGCCCGGTCAGCTACGGGCCCGACCTGGGCGTGAAGGAAGCGACGTACCTCATGCCGACCGAGCGAGAGTATTCGGACAAGACCGCCGAGGATATCGACGCCGAAGTGCGGCGGATCATGGACGAGGCCTACAAGCAGGCCAAGCAGGTGATCGAGTCCAATCGGGACAAGCTCGAGGGCATCGCCCGGGCCCTGCTCAAATACGAAACACTCGACGCCGACGACGTCAAACTGATCCTGGGCGGCGGCCAGCTGGACCGCCCCACCGTGGGCGACCTGCTCGCGGCCGAGCAGGCCAAGCACGCCGGCGACGGGGAGAAGCAGAAGCAGGAACAACCCACCAACTGACCTTTCTGGTTCCAAGGGGGGCCGACTGAATGACCCGGATGAAAGGAGCCAACTGTGTTCTGGGCGTCATGGTTTGCGCGGCCTTGGGGAGCTTGGTCTCCCTGTCGCGGGGCGCCGACGTCTCCGGACCGACTCAGATCATTCAGTTCGAGCTGGAGCAATCGAGCGCGAGCCTGTCGCCTGCGCGATGGGAGGGACGTCCCGGGATCGCCGTGGTCTTCAAGGGCACCGATGACCTCCACTACTATGCCAGATCCCAGACAGCCCCGGCCCCCGGCCTGGAGCTGAAAATCATCGCGACTTCGCCGGACCTGAAGTTCGATCCGGTCATCCTGCCTGCCTGGACGCTCTTCAACGACGCCACCGGCCAGCAGATTGAAGTCTACGTCGGCGACTTCGCCGCCTTCATCCCGATCCGCGACGATTCTCCGACCGCCGGCAAGAAGGAGGCGACCGCGACGGTCCAGATCACCGGCATCGCCTGCACCAGCGCGTTGTGTCTGCCGCCCTTCGAGAAGAGCCTGACCGTGACGCTGCCCCTGTCCGAGATCGCCTCGTGGCCCGCTGTTTCCATCGGCACGCCCCGCGCGGAGTCCCCCGCCGCAACGGCCCCGGAGGCGAACGCTCCACGGGCGGAACCGGCTGCAAATGAAGCGGCGAGGCAGTCGTCGGCGTTCCCCTACTACCTGCTGGCCATCGCGGCGGGCCTCTCCATCAACATCATGCCTTGCGTGCTGCCGGTCCTTCCGCTGATCCTCTTGCGGCTGGTCGACCAATCGCGGGGCCCCGGCGGAAAGCGCATCATCTCCGGCCTGGCCTTTTGCGCAGGCGTCGTGCTCTTCTTCGCAGCCTTCGCCCTGGTCTCGGCGTTCGTCAACCTCACCACTGGCGCGGTGCTCGATCTGAACAGCCTGTTCCGCTACCCCGCTGCGGTCATCGTCCTGTTCCTGGCGATCGTCTTCTTCGGACTGGCCATGATGGACGTCGTGACCCTGTCGCTGCCGTCCTCCATCGCGGGCCGTCAGGGCCCTGCGTCGGGCCTGGTCGGCTCGGCCGGCATGGGATTTTTCGCGGGCGTGCTAAGCACCCCATGCAGCGGCGCCCTGCTGGGGTTCGTCCTGGTTTGGGCCCAGACGCAGCCGCTGGTCGTCAGCAGCACGGCCATTGTCCTGATGGGCGTGGGCATGGCCCTTCCCTACGCGGCCATCGTCCTGATCCCGTCCCTGCTGAACCGCATCCCCAAACCGGGGTACTGGATGGAGATCTTCAAGAAATCCACCGGGTTTCTCCTATTCCTGATCGCGGCCAAATTGACGCTGGCCGCCCTGCCGAAGGACAGGCTGCTCAACGTGCTGATGTACGGAATCGTCTTCGCCTTCTGCGTCTGGATGTGGGGCAAGTGGGTGGACTTCACAACCCCCGCCCTGCGGCGGCGCGTCATCCGTCTGATCGCCGCGACGCTGGCCGTCGGGGCCGGGGTGTGGCTGTTGCCGGCTCCGGAAGCAGCCGGCGCGGCGAATGTGGCCTGGAAGCCGTACGACGCCGAGGTTGTGCAGCAGGCCGTCACGAAGAGACGCCCTGTGCTCTTGAAGTTCACCGCCGACTGGTGCACGAACTGCAAGATCGTCGAGAAGCGAGTCTATCACGATCCGGAGGTGGTCGCCCTGATTGAAGCGAAGGACGTGCTGGCCGTCAAGGCCGACACGACGTTGATCGATTACCCCGCGACGCAGGATCTCAAGACCGTCTACGGAGAGGCGGGTAACGTCCCTGTCACCGTCGTCCTGCGGCCTGACGGATCCCGAGAGAAGCTGCGGGGGATCTTTGAAAAGAGCGAGTTGATCCCCATCCTTGCGAACCTGCCGGAGGCCCGCAAATAGATGACACAAAAGAAGAAGTCCCCCAAGGCGGCCGGCGCCGCCCCCAAGAGTCCGAAGAAAACCGGCAAATTCGACAAAGCGGCCGCCGCCAGGAGGGTCCAGGAGATCCTGCCTCTCCTTCAGAAGGCCTACCCCAACGTCGGGATCGCCCTGCACTTCGGGAACCCGCTGGAACTGTTGATCGCAACGATCCTCTCGGCGCAGTGCACCGACGCCCGCGTGAACGTCGTCACGAAGGACCTGTTCAAGAAGTACCGCTCGGCGGCGGACTGGGCCGGAGCGGAACTCCAACAGATCGAGCAGGACATCAAGAGCTGCGGCTTCTACCACAACAAGGCCGTCAGCATCCGAGGGGCCGCACAAAAGATCCTCGACGAATTCCGCGGCAAGGTCCCCGCCACCATGGAGGAGCTGGTCACCCTGCCGGGCGTGGGTCGAAAGACCGCCAACTGCGTCCTGGGCAACGCCTACGGCCGGCCCGCGATCATGTGCGACACGCACGTCATCCGCCTGTCCCGGCGGCTCCAGCTTTCAGCCAACTCGGATCCGGTAAAGCTTGAGTTCGATCTGGCCGATATAGTCCCAAAACCCGAGTGGACGTTGTTCTGCCATCGGCTGATCGCGCATGGGCGGGCCGTCTGTAAGGCGAGAAAGCCGGATTGCCCCAACTGCCCGATCGCAAAATGCTGCCCAGCGGCGGATAACCCGAATTTGTGGTGAGTTTCATGCGTTGGAAAACAAGTCATGTCGGTCTGGGACATACGGTTGACAAGCCGGTGGAGGACCTCTGGCGGCTCTTCCGGATCATGGCGGAGTTCAGCGAAGGGTTTGAGGAACTCGCCGCGGTCGGTCCGGCCGTATCGATCTTCGGCTCGGCCCGCACCCCACGAGATCATCGGCACTACCTGCTGGCGGAAGAGACCGCTCGCAAGCTGGCCCACGCCGGCATGACCGTCATCACCGGCGGCGGACCCGGCATCATGGAAGCCGCCAACAAAGGGGCCGCCGAAGCCGGCGGGCGCAGCATCGGCCTGAACATCGATCTGCCGCAGGAGCAAATTCCAAACTCCTTCCAGAATCTGCCTCTGCACTTTCGCTACTTCTTCGTCCGCAAGGTGATGTTCCTCAAGTACGCCCACGGGTTCATCGTCTTCCCGGGCGGTTATGGGACGCTCGACGAGTTCTTCGAGGCCCTCGTGCTGATCCAGACCCTTCGCCAGGCCCACTTCCCGGTCATCCTCATGGTGAAAGACTACTGGCAGGGCCTGCTCCGCTGGACGGAAGAGACGATGCTCAAGGAAAACGGGTACATCTCGCCCGAGGACATTCACGCCTTCGCACTGCTGGACGACCCCGACGCCGCCGTGCGAATCATCGTGGACTTCAGAGAACGACAAGGTCCCGGCGGCTTGTCCATGCCTCCCGGCATGAAGAAGGAACCGCCCACGGAGCCGCCCAACCCGTCGAGACCTCCCTCCCAGTGACAACGAGGTCCCACGCGGGCCGCCTCAGGCACAGCCATCCTCCGGTTGTCGCCCGCGTCTTCCCTGCCCCATGCCGATCACGAGGCGACCTGACGGACGCAGCGCATGCGACCCCGCCGTCACGTCTGCCATCTGCCTATGACAGGTAGCAGGCAATCCGCTCCGCAGCTCACGCGGCAGTGGAATCGGGCTCACGCCCGCTGGCGAAGGCCCAGGCCTGGCCCGTCCCCGAGGATCAGCCTGCCGTGGTCCATGCCGACGCCGAGGAACGGATCGTTGGAGATCAGCAGGTTGCCGTCGAGGTCCGCCCAGTCCACCAGCGGACTGATGTGCGCCCCGGCGGAGATCGCCACGGAGCTCTCGATCATGCATCCGAGCATGATCTTCATGCCCAGGGCCCTGGCCACATGGATCATCCGGATCGCCTCCTGGAGGCCGCCGGATTTCATGAGCTTGATGTTGATCCCGTCGTAGGCCCCCGCCAGGCGGGGAATGTCGCCGGCCGTCTTGACCGCCTCGTCCGCGACGATCGGGATTTCGACCCGCTCCTTCAGCCAGGCGGTCTCGTCGA
>JAAYVJ010000054.1 GCA_012517265.1 Planctomycetota bacterium
CAGAAGCTGTTTCGCCGCGTCGCGCTGGACCTCGGCACGACGGCTGCCGCCCAGCGTCCGACGGATGAACGCATTCGCGACCCCAACAAAGAGAACGATCCGCAACTGGCGGCCCTCTACTTCCAGTTCGGCCGATACCTGCTCATCAGCAGCTCCCGGCCGGGCTGCCAGCCGGCGAATCTCCAGGGCATCTGGAACGACAGCATGAATCCGCCCTGGCAGAGCAAATACACGATCAACATCAACACAGAGATGAACTACTGGCCGGCAGAGCCGACGAATCTCGGCGAGTGCGTCGAGCCGCTCGTGGCGATGGTGATGGATCTGACCGAAACCGGCGCCCGCACGGCCAAGACCATGTACAACGCCGGCGGCTGGGTCACTCATCACAATACGGACCTGTGGCGGGCCTCCGGCCCGATCGACGGACCCCAGTGGGGCATGTGGCCGATGGGCGGCGCGTGGTTGTGCCTGCATCTGTGGGACCGCTACGACTACTCCCGCGACAAGGAGTACCTGGCCAAGGTCTATCCTGCCATGAAGGGAGCGGCCCAGTTTTTCCTCGACACGCTGGTGGAAGACCCCAACCACAAATGGCTCGTGACATGCCCCTCGTTGTCGCCGGAGAACGGTCACCCGTTCGGCACGAGCGTCTGCGCCGGTCCCACGATGGACATGCAGATCCTCCGCGACCTGTTCGCCAACTGCATCCGTGCGGCGGAGGTTCTGGGCGTCGATGAGGACTTCCGCAAGCAAGCGGCCGCGACGCGAGAGCGGCTGGCGCCCAACCAGATCGGCAGCGAAGGTCAGCTCCAGGAATGGCTCGAAGACTGGGACATGAAGGCCCCCGAGAGGCATCACCGCCATGTCTCGCACCTGTACGGCCTGTATCCGAGCGACCAAATCCACGTGCGGACCACGCCGGACCTGGCGGCCGCGGTGCGCAAGAGCCTGGAGATCCGCGGCGACGAGGCCACCGGATGGGGCATCGGCTGGCGCCTGAACCTCTGGGCACGTCTCCAGGACGCGGAGCACGCCTACAAGATCCTCACCATGCTGCTGCGGCCGGAGCGAACCTATCCGAACATGTTCGACGCCCATCCGCCCTTCCAGATCGACGGCAACTTCGGCGGCGTCTCCGGCATCGGCGAGATGCTCCTGCAAAGCTGCGCAGGCGAGATCGACCTCCTCCCGGCCCTGCCCAAAGCCTGGCCCAGCGGCTCGGTCAAGGGTCTCCGCGCCCGCGGCGGCTTCGAACTGGACCTCCAGTGGAAGGACGGCAAGCTCGCAAACGTGACCGTGCGTTCGCTTGCAGGCGGATCGTGCCGGCTCCGCTACGGCGCCGTCACACGAGACTTGAACCTGGCGACGGGCCAGGTCGCTCAATGGAATGGAGTCGAATGACGGTTCACGAAGGAATTGACCCTACTTGAGGAGTATGTCATGCAGCGTTCTCGATGTTCTCTGGGATTTGTGGGCCTGATCGTGCTGACCGCCGGCATCGTCGCCGCGGCGCCCCAGGTTTCTTCCGGGGCCTCCCCCGATGTGGCCAGACACTGGACCGCCGACAACGGCAACGGCACGTACTCGAATCCGCTGTTCTACGAGGAGTTCGAGGACCCCGACATCATCCGCGTCGGCGACACGTATTACCTGGCGGGCACCACCATGCACATGAACCCCGCCGTGCAGTTGATGCAATCCAAGGACCTGGTGAACTGGGAACTGGCCGGCTATTGCATGGACAGGCTCGACCTCGGCCCGAATTTCCGCCTGGAGAACGGCAGAGGCATCTACGGCCAGGGCATCTGGGCGCCCTGTATCCGCCACCACAACGGCATGTTCTACGTCTTCACCAACGTCAATGGGGCCGGCCTCCAGGTCTTCCGCTCCAAATCGATCAGAGGGCCCTGGGAACGCAACCAGCTCCCCGGCAGGCACGACATCTCGGTCCTCTTCGACGACAACGGGAAGGTCTACATCATCTCCAGCGCGGGCAACCGCGGCCCCAATGGAACCACGGTCTACCCGATCGAAGAACTCACGCCGGACCTCGCGGCCTTTGTCCCCAACGTTCGCCACGACATGGTCATCCCACAGGGCCAGAGGATGGGCGAAGGCCACCACCTCTACAAGATCAACGGCAAGTACTACGACGTCTCCGCCATCCCCGGCGGCCCGGTCAATCAGATGGTCGCCCGGGCGGATTCCATCGACGGCCCCTGGACCGTCACGACCATGGTCGACGGCGAGACGCTCGGCGTGCCCGGCGCGACGCCGGCCCGCGCCACGGCCAACGACCGCGGCCTGTGGCTCCACCAGGGCGGCATGTGCGACACCCCCTGCGGCCAGTGGTGGTGCGTCATCATGTCCGACCACGGCAGCGCGGGACGAATGGTCGCGCTGGTCCCCATCACCTGGGACGACGGCTTCCCGCTCATCGGCCTGCCGGGCAATCTCCGCAAGGCCCCCAATACCTGGCTCAAGCCCGACACCGGCGTGAACCAGGCTCCCAAGCCTGCGTTCGTCCACGACGACAACTTCGACAGCGGCAAGCTGAATCCGCACTGGCAATGGAACCATGTCCCCGACGACACGAAGTGGTCGCTCACCGAGAAGCCCGGCGTGCTTCGCCTCCACTCGTTGCCGGCGGAGAGCTTCTACGCCGCCCGCAACAGCATCTGCCAGCGGCCGCCGGCCCCCGAATCCATCATGACCGTCGCGTTGGACACGTCGGGCATGGTCGCAGGCGACACGGCGGGGCTGGCCCTCCTGAGTTCGCCCTACGCGTGGATCGGCGTGGTGAAGACCGCCGAGGGCACGGCATTGCAGATGTACAACAGCCCCAGCATGAGTCGGGGACGCCGAGGCGCCCCCGCCGCGGTCCCGGACAATCCCCCCACGGCCGGTCCGATCAATCCCCCTTCGCATCTATGGCTGCGCGTCCACTGCAACTTCGACACGGAC
>JAAYVJ010000430.1 GCA_012517265.1 Planctomycetota bacterium
CTCAGAAACCTTCGCAATTGCCGACCCATTCCCTTGATCGTTTGAACGTCCATGTCGGTCCTCCTTATAAACTCATGGTCTACAAGGAGTTATCGACCTCCAGCCCTCGCTCTCTTGAGCCTATCTCGCGCTGTCGTACTAGCTTCTGGTATCTTGTGATCGTTGCAGGAAGACTGTGAAATCGTGCTGGGCGGAGGACGTCCTCGCTGGACGAATTCAGGTGTCGAGATCCCCACACCTTCGACTCCTGAAGGGTATCTGCGCAGACTATCTCCACATTTGCACATGCGTGTCGTCCCTTGTTTCTAGGCGTGCATCATCATCGCTCGTGCCGCACGAACTCTTGCCGAGGAACACTACGAACCTCTCAGCCTTGGCATATCGCCGCGCTTTCGTGCAACTGACAAATCGTCACCGCGTTACCCGTATCCACCAGTGACGTTTCGGTCGGGATGCCCAACGCAGATCAGTAGTCCTTCAATCGACGCATCCACTTAGGCCAATCCTCGGGCTTCACGCCGCCGGCTCTGGTCCATCGTCCGGATGTGTCGTACTCACGATACCACTTGAGAGTCCAGAGTTCTTTCAATCCGATCCTCCGCACAGACCAATCGAGGAAAAGACCGTTTACCGCTTCGTTGTGCCGGTTGATACAGCAGAAATGTGCCATCGGACCTGCGCCCGGTCTGCCCCCCTCACTCCTCTCGAACTCATGCCACGGGGGCGAGCCGCCATCCTCAAGTACCGCTGTTCTCAACGAGAACTCCACCGCATCGACAAGCACAGGGATACGCGCGGCCCCCTTGAGGGCCAAGACATCCACTTCCCCCAGCACATCGGCCAGCGACCGCTGCTCCGTTGAAAGCCCTGAAAAGACGAAGCCATTAAAGCCATAGCTGGCGTGAAACACCGGTGTTGGTACAGTGAGTTCCCAGGCGCCGAAGGTTGAACCGGCGGTTCCCTCGAAGGACATGGTCTGGCCGTCACGTGTGCGTGTCCCGACGAACCTTCCGAATCTGGCCGGCTTGTTCGCCATCGGACAGAGGGCGATATCCCGTGTGTGGAACTGATGCAGTGAATCCTGGGGTGCGTTCGGATCTTCGAGCAGGAATGCACCACGGAGCAACCAGATCTCCGGTATTCCCCGGCTCGGTAGATGCCCATCGTTGTTCTGCGCGTACATCGACAGCGTCATGCCCCACTGCCTGAGATTGGCCTGACAGACCACACCTCTGGCCTGTCTTCGCACGCGAGACAGAGTCGGAACCGTGATGGCCATCAGTATTGCGATGATTGCGACGACGACCAGCAACTCGACAAGGGTGAAACCAAGCGGAATCGTTCTCGCTGATGCACCCTCACCTCTTGGGATTCCCATTCGGCACAATGCTTTCACGTCTTTCTCCCGAAGACCTCTCCTGTGGACGGGCTCCCAACACAGTCCCGCCGCTGATTCAAGACTATGCCGCCGAAGGTGTTGTCATCAAAGTCGTTCAAGTCTCAACCGCTTTCCTAATACCCCCCCCGAGGGAACCTGCAAGAGAAAAATCGCAGAATTTGACAAAAACCTGCAGAATACGCAAATGTACGTAGGGCGGGCCGGGGGGCTCTAGGAAGTCTCCAGGGTCGGACGTGTAGGGCCGAGGTTATGTCCTTCGGATGGGAAGAACCACCGAGCAAGCACAGTCAAGCGAAGCTCGACCGTGGCACCCAAGTCCAATGTGTACTCCGCCCTGGCAGCCGGCGCAGTGCGAATCGGAGACTTCTTTGTGTCCAAGGCGTCCCCATCGATCCACGTCCTCCTGCGTTCTCACGGTTGACCTGTGGCAGCCGCGGAGTATCATGGACTCCCGACGCTATTCAATCAGAGGTTTTAGCAGATGGAGCCGTCTATGATGATCCGCAGCAGACAAATCCTTGTCGCAACTCTCGCAATCGCCCTGACGTGGGGTCTGTGCACGGCGCAGGAGCCGAACGCCCCGCTGGCGCGGGACTACAACGTCACGCCGGTGCCGTTCAACCAGGTCCACGTTCAGGACGGGTTCTGGACGGCCCGCCTTCAGACCAACCAGCTCGTGACGATCCCCTACTGCTTCCAGAAATGCGAGGAGACCGGTCGGATCAGGAACTTCGAGAAGGCCGCCGGCCTGCGACAGGGCAAGCACGAGGGCATCTACTTCGACGACTCCGACGTCTACAAGATCATGGAAGGCGCCGCGTACTCGCTCCAGGTCCATCCGGACGCGATGCTCCGCCTGTACCTCGACAAGCTCATCACGATCATGGCCGCCGCCCAGTGGCCGGATGGATACCTCTACACGTTCTATTCCCTGCCCGAGCGACAGCCGCAGAAGCGGTGGACCAACGTGCGGGACATGCACGAGCAGTACTGCATCGGGCACATGCTCGAAGCCGCGGTCGCCCACTACCAGGTGACGGGAAACAAGGCCTTCCTCGACGTCGCGACGAAATGCGCCGACTACGTCTGCGACTTCTTCGGTCCCGGCAAGCGGACTGACCCGCCGGGACATCAGGAGATCGAGATCGGCCTGTGCAAGCTGTACCGCGCCACCGGCAACGCCAAGTACCTCGAGACCGCCAAGTTCCTCCTCGACCAGCGGGGTCGCCCGGGCAATCGCGGGCCCGACGGCAAGGCCGGGCTCTACAGCCTGTATTCCCAGGACCATATCCCGGTGACCGAGCAGACCGAGGCGGTCGGCCACTCGGTCCGCGCCGCCTACATGTACACCGGCATGGCCGACGTGGCGGCCCTCACGGGCGACACGAAGTACGTCGACGCGATCGACAGGATCTGGGACGACGTCGCGACGACCAAGCTCTACATCACCGGCGGCATCGGCGCCGCCGGCGGGCATGAAGGCTTCGGCGGCAAATACGAGCTTCCGAACCCGACCGCCTACTGCGAGACCTGCGCCTCGATCGCCAACGTCTTCTGGAATCACCGCATGTTCCTGATGCGGGGCGACGCCAAGTACCTGGACGTCCTGGAGCGGACGCTGTACAACGCCGCCCTCTCCGGCATCTCGATGAAAGGCGACACGTTCTTCTATCCGAATGTGCTGGAGTCCTCCGGCGGGCACGAGCGAAGCCCGTGGTTCGACTGCTCCTGCTGCCCGTCGAACGTCGCGCGGTTCATCCCGTCCGTGCCGGGCTATGTCTACGCGACCAAGGGGAGGGACGTCTACATCAGTCTCTTCATCGGAGGCGACGCCACGCTGACGACCGCGGACAACAAGATCAAGCTTAGCCAGCGGACGGAGTATCCGTGGAAGGGCCGGGTCGAGATCGCGGTCGAGCCGGACAAGAGCGACACGTTCTCGCTGCTCGTTCGCATCCCCGGCTGGGCGAGGAACGAGGTCGTGCCCAGTGACTTGTACCGGTTCCTCGACTCCAATTCCGAGAAACCGTCGATCAAGGTCAACGGAAAGCCCGTGTCCTTCGAGGTCGAGAAGGGCTTCGCCCGGGTCGAGCGGCGGTGGCAGGCGGGTGATGAGCTCGTTCTGGATCTGCCCATGCCGATCCGCCGGATCGTGTCCCATTCGGAAGTGAAGACCAACATGGGCAAGGTCGCCTTCCAGCGCGGGCCCATCGTGTTCTGCCTCGAAGGTCCCGACAACGACGGCGAGGTCCTGAGCCTGGTGATCCCGGACGACGCGAAGCTCAAGGCCCAGTACGAACCCCGCCTGCTCAACGGCGTCGTCGTCCTGACCGGCAAGGCCCAGACCGTCAGACGTTCCCTCGATGGCAAGACCGTCCCCGGCGGCGCGAGGTCGTTCACCGCGATTCCGTACTATGCCTGGGCCCACCGCGGCCGGGCGCAGATGACGGTCTGGCCCGCCTGCGAGCCTCAGGCGGCGCGTCCGGCGGCGGCCGACACTCTGACGCACAGGAGCAAGCTCACTGCGTCGTTCGTTCACAAGTCGCTCGACGCGGTCAAGGACCAGAACCTGCCCCAGAACTCGGCCGACGGCTCGCAGCAGTTGGACTTCTGGCCGCACAAAGGCACGACCGAATGGCTCCAGTTCGAGTGGACCCAGCCGCAGATCCTGTCGAACGTCAAGGTCTACTGGTTCGACGACACCGGCCGGGGCGAGTGTCAGGTGCCTGAGAGCTGGCAGGTGCTCTACCGCACCGCGGAAGGCGAGTTCCAACCCGTGGAGAACAGCGGGCCCTACGGCATCGAGAAGGACGGCTTCAACGCGGTCGAGTTCAAGCCGGTGAAGACCGACGCCCTCAAGATCGAGATCGTTCTCCAGGAGAAATGGTCCGCCGGCGTGCAGGAGGTCGTCATCGAGTAAGGCGTCCTGCGAATCGCCAATGCGGAAGGGAGTTGGCTCATGATGCGTTCGCTGGCGTCTCTCGTTCTCGTGGTGACGCTCGTCGTCCCGCATGTTTTATGGTCGCAGGAGACATCCGATCCCAATTCGCCGCGCGAGGTCGCGTTGGTCATCCATCCGGCGCGGATCGATGTGGGCCGGCCGGCTCTGACCCTCCTGCCGAAGGCCGAGGACCTGATAGACGAAGAGGGAACCGCTTTCTACGCGAAAGCCGCGCAGACCCTGCCTCCGAGCCTGCAACAAGCCCAACTGACGTACTGGCTCAATGAGCCGTTTAACAGTCTGGTTCTGGATCAAGCCGACGTACAGGCGGCTTTGCAGCAGGCAAAGGCGTCGATCGAATGGGTGGAGCGAGGCGCAATCTGCAAGAACTGCAACTGGCCCGCTTATGTACTCGGGAGGATGCCGGCGAATCTCTCCGAGTATCGTCGGCTCCAGCACCTGCTCTGCCTCAGGGCTCGCATCGAGATCGTGCAGTCGCAATTCGACAAGGCCGCTCGGACGATCGGAATCGGACTGGCCATGTCGAAGCACTTCGGCGAAGGCCCGACGGCGGTCCAGGGGATGACGGGCGCAGCCATGGCGACGCTCCTCCTGCGGCCCGTCGACGACTGGGTCCAGGTCCGGGGATCGCCGAACCTCTATTCGGCGTTGCACGCGTTGCCGCGGCCGGTGGTCGATGTCAATGTCGGGATTTCCGCCGAGATGAAGACCGTCGAAGCGAGCCCGAAATACAACGCGATGGTCAAATGGGTGTATCGGCGTCAAATGCAGAGTACACTCGCGCTGGGCCTCCGATGGATGGAACGGCTCGAGGGGTTCGTGGCGGCCCTGGAGTGCATCGAAGGCTTGCGGCATTTCGCAGCTTGCCACGATGGCCGGCTGCCCGCCCAACTCGGCGATGTCATGGACATCGAACTCCCGAACGATCCTGCCACCGGCAAGTCCTTCGCCTATCACCTCGAAGGAACCAGGGCGATCCTTGAGGTCGCCCCGCCCAAAGACGGGGGGCCCCGAGACAGCGTTCGCTACGAGATTACCGTTGCCCCCTGACGGCGGACATCGCTATCCCGCAGCGCACTCTCACGGGCCTTTCTCGATGCGTTGCGACAACTGGTCCTGGCCGCGGACCAGTCCCTGACGGTGACGCTCCACCTCTTTGAGAATCTCCGCGATCATCTCGGGATGGTCTCTTGCGATGTCGAATTTCTCCGAGGGGTCCTGGCCGAGGTGATAGAGCACAGGCGGATCGTGCCGGACCGGCTTGTCGCCGCCGTAGCCGGACTGTGTGACGAAGTGCGCCTTGTAGGGCCCTTTGCGGACCGCGAAAAGCTCCGTGCCGCGATAGTAGAAGACCGTGTCGCGCGGGCTGGGCCCCGTCCCGAACAGGGCCGGCCGCAGGTCCAGGCCGTCGACCACGCGATCGCTCGGCGGTTCGCCGCCCGCCAGTTTCACGATCGTCGTATACAGATCCATCGTCGTGCCGAGGTCGTGGACTACGCCGGGCTGGATCGTGCCGGGCCACCATAGGATGCAAGGCTCGCGCATGCCCCCTTCGTAGGTGCAGCCTTTGCCTTCCCGCAACAAGCCCGCGGATCCGCCGTGCTGATCGTAGGGCAGCCAGGGGCCGTTGTCGGAGGTGAACACAAAGAGGGTATTCTCCGCGAGTCCTTCGCGGCGGAGCGTCTCCACGATTCGACCGACGGACCAGTCGATCTCTTCCACCGCGTCGCCGTAGAGCCCGCGCGGACTCTTGCCGCGGAAGTCGTTCGATACGAACAGCGGCACATGCACCATCGTCTGCGCCACATAGAGGAAGAAAGGCCGGTCCTTGCTCCGCTCGATGAAGCGAACCGCCTCCTCGGTGTATCGCCTGGTGAGCGTGTTCTGGTCCGCGGGCCGCTCGATGATCTGCTCGTTTCGCATCAGCGGCACGTTCCAGTACTCGCTCTTCGGATCCCAGAAGGCCGCCCGGCCCTGGGGGCCGCCGACGCGGTCCATGTCGTTGCTGTAAGGCAAGCCGAAGTAGTAATCGAATCCGTTGTTGGTCGGCAGGTATTGCGGCAGATGGCCGAGGTGCCATTTGCCGATGCAGGCGGACGTGTACCCCTGGTGC